>CAZFKK010000023.1:0-18880 GCA_964519735.1 uncultured Taibaiella sp. | reverse complement strand
TTCCCAGCTGTTCCTCACTATACAGGTTGAATTTTACATTTTCATTTTTATTGAAAGGTGGGATATGAAGGACCGCGTCATACTTCCCGGTTTTTATGCCGGCCTTTAGGCTATCCAGGACCTCTTGTTCAAATAAGAATTTGATTTTCCGGGGTTGTTGGATTTGGTGTTCGAATGTTTGGCTTTCATCCAATACCGCAATGGTCTTCTCTCCACTCGAATTCTGGGAGATGCCTGCAATTAACGCAGCCAGCCCGATAAACAGGATGGGTACCAGCAAAGTCATGATAATGAATGATTTTTTGCGTACGCGGGTAAGGTATTCCCTTTTTATAATGATCAGTGTCTTCATGCTTAACTTATAGGTTATGAGCTGTTTGAAATGAAATGATTGTCGTGTTTCCCCGGCTGTTTATGCAGAGAAAGCTCTTGCTGTAGGGGTTTCCTTAACCAACCTGATGAATATGTCATTTAAAGAAGGCAGGATTTCCTCGAAAGCAAGGATGTTATTGCCTTGTGTGATGAAATGTTGCAGCACGCTATTGGCCGGCACGCCTTCATTCAAATGGAACAATAGTTTGTTGGCGTTTCTTTCCAGGATCTGTATGCTCTCCGGCACCGCAGCCTCCGGGTTATCCAGCGTGATGCTGAATTTGTTCTCTTTGAAATCCTGCTTTACCTTCCGGACACTCCCATCCAGAACTTTGCGGCCCAGGTTGACAAGCACGATGTTATCGCAGATCTCCTCTACCTGTTCCATTCTATGGGTACTGAAGATAATAGTGGTTCCTTCCTGCGCCAGTCTGAATATCTCGTCTTTGAGTACATTAGCGTTTACCGGGTCCAGCCCGCTAAAAGGTTCATCCAGGATCAGCAGCTTAGGATTATGGATAACGGTAGTTACAAATTGTAGTTTTTGGCTCATTCCTTTACTCAGGTCTTCTACATTTTTATTCCACCAGCTCGTCATATCCAGGCGGCGAAACCAGTCTTTGCTTCTGTGCTCTGCTTCTGCTTTGGACAGGCCGCGTAGCTGGGCCAGGTAAATAGCCTGTTCCCCGATTTTCATTTTTTTGTATAAGCCCCGTTCTTCCGGCATATATCCGATCTCGCCGATATGCTTCTCTGCATCAAAGGGCTCCCCTTCGAACAATACATTTCCTGAATCAGGATGAAAGATACCGGTGATCATACGGAGTAAGGTGCTTTTTCCTGCACCATTTGGTCCTAAAAGGCCAAAAATGTTGCCCTTAGGTATGTCAAAGCTAATGTCATCTACGGCCCGTTGGGTAGCGTAATTTTTAACCAGATGTTGTACGGATAATAACACTATAAATAATTTATGATATGATGAACGAAATGCCTACTGCCGGTGCGGAACTTGTGGACACCCTGCGAAAATAAACTATTTTGTATTGTTCTAAAGCGTAAAAGGGAATTACCCCCTTTAAGGAGTAGTTTGTAGGGTCAGCTCCCTGTTGTGTCCTTCCAGTACCGAAAAGTTTGCCCATAAGGTTTTTGCTGGCAATAGTTCCGCAATGCGTTCTCCCCATTCTATAATGCAGTACGCATCTTTATGATGGAGCATATCTTCAATGCCTGCATCTATAGCTTCTTCGATGCTTTGAAGCCGGTAACAGTCCGAGTGGTAGATAATTTGTTCTTCCCCGTTTCTTTTCGGGAAGCGATATTCATTAATAAGCGAAAACGTAGGGCTGCTTACGGGATCCGGTACTCCCAGGTATTGGCATAAAGCCTTTGTAAAGGTTGTTTTTCCAGCCCCGAGGCCGCCATTGAAAGCTATAATTTTGTATGCCTGCGCATAGTCCCAAAACTGCCGGGCCGCGTCCTCAATATGGGATAAAGAATAAGAAATTTTCATAAGGATAATCCGGTACAATATTAATTAATTTTGACCGCTATCACAAGACCCCAACAGCAGATCTTTATGATCATCTGTCGTTAATGAAATTACATATAATGTTTAATGTTTTCGTAAAATGAATAGTTTATCATTTTGTGTAGCGTTGAATGGGTTATTTTTACGATATGCGTAGCGTTGCTCTTATTGTTAATATCTAAAATTATGGTAGTTATGAAACAGTCGATTGTCTTGATGGTTAGCGCAATAGGATTAGCACTTGTCTTTTTTTCCTGTAAAAAAAAGGAATCAGGTATTTGTTATTGTAGTTATCTGAGTGGTGATAAGAAGGAATATGACGTGCGGGCTTTAACACGGAGTCAGCAGATCGATTCCTGTTATGTATTGGACGGGCTGGCCTCCAATTTTGCAGGTAGTTGCAAGTTGAAATAGGCCCCTGATCATTTAACCCTTTAAAATAGCACAAATTAATTAACTTTGCTGCCGTTCAAAAATCAGAATAGAATATTATATGTTTGATAATCTCAGTGACCGGCTCGAGTCGGCCTTTAAACAGTTAAAAGGAGAAGGTCGTATTTCTGAAATCAATGTGGCCAGCACCGTAAAGGAAATCAGGCGTGCATTGGTGGATGCCGACGTGAATTATAAGATAGCCAAAGAACTTACAGACAGAGTTAAAGATAAAGCATTAGGAGAAAAAGTATTGACGGCTGTGTCCCCCGGACAGCTCATGGTGAAGATCGTTAAAGATGAACTGGCCGAGTTGATGGGAGGGACAGAAGTAGAGCTGGATCTTTCAGACAAACCTACGGTGATCCTCATCGCAGGCTTGCAAGGCTCCGGTAAAACCACTTTTTCCGGCAAGCTGGCCAATTACCTGAATACCAGGAAAAATAAAAAACCTTTGCTGGTAGCGGGAGACGTGTATCGCCCGGCTGCGATCAACCAGCTACAGGTGCTGGGAGAACAGATCCGGGTTCCTGTCTATACAGAGCCTGAAAATAAAGATGTCGTACAAATCGCGATGAATGCCATCGCGCATGCCCGGCAGCAGGGTTATGGCGTCGTGATCATAGATACGGCCGGTCGCCTTGCGGTAGATGAGGCGATGATGAACGAGGTCGCTGCTATTAAAGCTGCGGTAAACCCTAAAGAAATCCTGTTTGTAGTCGACTCCATGACCGGCCAGGATGCTGTTAATACCGCTAAAGCGTTTAACGACCGCCTTGATTTTACCGGCGTAGTATTGACCAAGCTGGATGGAGATACCCGTGGTGGCGCTGCACTTTCCATTAAATACACGGTTGAAAAGCCCATAAAATTTGTCAGTACCGGTGAAAAGCTGGATACCCTGGACGTTTTCTACCCCGAAAGGATGGCGCAAAGGATCCTGGGAATGGGAGATATCGTCTCCCTGGTAGAACGGGCTCAGGATCAGTTTGACGAAGAAGAAGCCAGGAAGATAGAGAAAAAGATAAGGGCCAATAAATTTGATTTTGATGATTTTAAAGCACAATTGAGCCAGATCAAAAAAATGGGCAATATCAAAGATCTGTTGGGGATGATACCCGGCATAGGTAAAGCCATTAAAGATATTGATATTAGTGATGATGCGTTTAAGGGTATTGAAGCCATGATAGATTCTATGACCCCTAAAGAAAGGGCTAATCCGGATATCATTACTCCTGCCCGCCGGAAACGTATTGCCGGAGGCGCAGGAAAGGATATTGCTGAAATGAATGCTTTTATGAAGCAATTCGAACAGATGCGGGGCATGATGAAGCAAATGAATAAGTTTAAAGGCGGCATGCCGGGAATGGGTATGCCCAATATGTTTGGAAAAAAATAAGCGTGAAAAAGATAAAAATGTAAATCCTGGAAAAAGAAGCTCTTTTCGTTAAAATAGAGTAAACTTGCGTTGTATATATGAACCGGCCTGTTTGAGGCTTCTATTTTCCATTCGAAATTGCGTCGTTTTTTTGTACAAAATATCTTCTTTCTTATTCTGATCAACCTGGTGGTAAAGCCGGTCTGGATATTCGGAATAGACATACGGGTTCAGAATACCGTAGGCCATGAAGTCTATGGCCAGTACCAGACCTTATTGAATATCAGTATTATCTTCCAGATTTTACTCGATTTCGGGTTGCAGAATTATAACAATCGGGTGGTGTCGCAGTCGCCCCGGACTATTGCCACTTTAATGCCCAATATGCTTTTGGCCAAAGCCATCCTGTCCGCATTTTACCTGGCTTTGATGATCATATTGGGTTTATTGATGGGTTACCAGGGCTTCCCGTTTTATCTCTTGCTTCTGCTGAGCGGGGTACAGATCCTGCAATCTCTGTTGTTGTTTTTGCGGAGCAATATCTCTGCCTACCATCATTTTAAAACAGATAGTATTTTATCGGTGACAGACCGGTTCTTCATGATCGCCATTTGCTCGGTCTTGTTATTTGTCCCGGTGTTGGCCGGCTCCTTCAGGATAGAATGGTTTGTGTATGCCCAGTTGCTGGCTTATTTGCTTACGGCATTTATTGCTTTCCTGTTTTGTGTGCGCTTAGCCCGTTTTCATTGGCGGCAGTATGACCTCCGTAAAGTCTGGGTGATTTGTAAAAGTAGTTTACCCTACGCCTTATTGATCTTATTAATGGCGCTTTATATCCGGGCCGATATGATTATCATTGAAAGATTTCTTCCGGATGGGGCATTGGAAGCGGGTAAATATGCGGCAGCTTTCCGGTTGCTGGATGTCTCCAATAATATGAGTGGTGTGCTGTTTGCAGGAATACTGTTGCCCGTTTTTGGCCGCATGTTAGCGCTCCGGGAAGATATCGGACCTATTGTCCGGCTGAGTATCAATATTTTAATGCCATTGGCGATTACGATGGCCATAGCTGCTCTATTTTATGGAAATGACATCATGAACCTGTTATACCATGATACCACGATTCATGACGGCCGGGTCTTTGCCATCCTGATGATGGCTTTTCCCGGGTTCTGTATCGGTTATGTTTATGCCACCTTGCTCACTGCCAATGGCAGCATACGGCAATTGATACGGATATCGCTGGTTGCTGTCGTTTTTAACCTGGCAGGCAACCTGCTATTTATCCCGGTATATGGTATTTTAGGAGCTGCCTGGATCTGCTGTGGCACACAGGTGGTTATTTCTGTGATGAATGTGATCACCGCCAGGCGTATCATCAAACTGAAGCAGGACCGTAAATGGCTGTTTCAGTACCTGGTTTTTACCCTGGTATTGTTACCGGCCGGCTATTTTCTTCAGTATTTACCAGTGAATTTTGTGCTTCAATTGTTATTATTAGCAGGTATTGCCCTGGTTACGATGGTGGCATCGGGCTTTTTACCCCTCAAAAAGGTAAAGGAATTATTGTATCGGAATGAATAATTTTTTATTTGAAAAAGCCATTTTTCCAAAATATACCGTAATGTTGCACCGGCTGAAAGCTCCAAAATACCGAAAATAAATGAGTTGGAGCATAACATTTTTCCGGAATCTGAATAAAATATGGCTAAAAACCTGTTGATAGTAGAGTCGCCAGCGAAGGCGAAAACGATTGAGAAAATATTGGGTAAAGATTTTGAAGTCAAGTCCAGTTTCGGGCATATCCGTGACCTGGAGAAGGAAGGTATGGGTATTGATATAGAAAATGGTTTTATCCCTAATTATACCGTATCCGATGATAAAAGAAAAGTAGTTGCAGAGCTGAGGGCCAGGGCACAGAAGGCAGATGAAGTATGGCTGGCTACGGATGAGGACCGGGAAGGAGAAGCCATAAGCTGGCATTTATGCGAAGTATTAGGCCTCGACCCGGCACAAACCAAACGGATTGTTTTTCACGAAATTACTAAACCTGCTATTCAGAAAGCTGTGGCCAATCCCCGCCTGGTCGATATGAACCTGGTGAATGCCCAGCAGGCACGCCGGGTATTGGACCGCCTGGTTGGTTTTGAAGTATCTCCCGTGCTCTGGCGCAAACTGAGCGGTGGGAGTAGTTTGTCTGCCGGCCGGGTACAATCAGTTGCCGTAAGGTTGATCGTAGAGCGGGAGCGGGAGATCAACCAGTTCAAGTCTTTAAGCAGTTATAAGACCGAAGGTATTTTTGAAGCTAAAGATATCCAGGGAAAAAATGTTCATTTTAAGGCAGAAGGGAAAAGGTTTGATAATAATGCATCGGCAAGAGCTTTCCTGGAGCATTGTGTAAATGCTACCTTTAAGGTGGAAGGTGTAGAAGTAAAGCCCGGCAAGCGATCTCCTGCAGCCCCCTTTACTACCTCAACCTTACAGCAGGAAGCCAGCCGGAAGCTGGGTTATTCCGTATCCCGTACCATGCGCCTGGCACAGCAGCTTTATGAAAACGGGTATATTACCTATATGCGTACCGATTCCGTCAGTCTTTCGGAAACCGCTTTAGAAAATGCGGCAAGAGCTATTGAGCATCAATATGGCCCTCAATACGCACAGCGTCGCCAATTCCAGAACAAAAACCAATCCGCCCAGGAGGCCCACGAGGCTATACGGCCTACTGATATGATGATCAGTCATATTACAGAAGCTGACGGACAAAAATTATATGAATTGATCTGGAAGCGTACGATCGCTTCCCAGATGGCAGATGCGCAATTAGAGAAGACAACGGCTAAGATCGGTATCTCTACTGTAGAAGATAAGTTGACAGCTACCGGCGAAGTGTTGAAATTCGACGGTTTCCTTAAAGTATATATAGAAGGTAAGGATGAAGAGGATGAAGAGCATAATGAAGGTATGTTGCCACCATTGGAGCAGGGACAGCAATTGCCCCTGGTAGAATTAAAGGCTACAGAGCGGTTTAGTCGCCCTGCCCCAAGATATACGGAGGCCTCGCTGGTTAAAAAACTGGAGGAGTTGGGTATCGGGCGGCCTTCCACCTATGCCCCTACCATTAGTACGGTACAGCAGCGGAACTATGTCGAAAAGAAAGATAAGGATGGGGTGGTGCGATACTT
The DNA here is from genome assembly GCA_964519735.1 of uncultured Taibaiella sp. Lineage (GTDB taxonomy): Bacteria > Bacteroidota > Bacteroidia > Chitinophagales > Chitinophagaceae > Taibaiella. The sequence continues at coordinate 11,988 of CAZFKK010000023.1, read as the reverse complement.
CCAGGTATTGCGACTGAAAGATAATCATGTCAGCGAGCTGCAATCCCAGGAAAATACGGGTGCAGAGAAAAATAAACTCTTTCCTACCGATTTAGGATTAGTGGTCACCGATTTTCTGAATGAGCATTTCAATCAGATCATGGATTATAGCTTTACTGCGAATATCGAAAATGAGTTTGATGAAATCGCTAAGGGCACCAAAGTGTGGAATAAAATGATCGGGAGCTTTTATGGCCCCTTCCATCAAAAGGTGGAAGATACCATGGAGCATGCCGAAAGAGCAAAGGGTGAAAGAGAATTAGGGATTGATCCTGCAAGCGGTAAGCCGATAACGGCCAGGCTGGGTAGATTTGGTCCGATGATACAGATCGGTAGTGTTGAAGATGAGGAAAAACCCCGCTTCGCAACCCTGAAGCCTAACCAAAGTATTGAAACCATTACCCTGGAAGAAGCGTTAGACCTGTTTAAGCTTCCTTTTACCCTGGATAACTACGAAGACAAGGAAGTCAGTGTGGGTGCAGGCCGTTTTGGCCCTTATGTGAAATGGGGCGAATCCTTTATCTCTATACCCAGGGGTGAAGATCCGCTTAGTGTGGATATGGATCGTGCCATTGCCATTATCCTGGAAAAGCAGGAAGCAGATGCGCCGATAGGATTTTACGAGGGCAAACCGGTAAGTAAAGGCAAGGGGCGTTTCGGACCCTTTATTAAATGGGAAAATCTCTTTGTCAATGTCCCTAAGGCTTATGATTTTGACAACCTGAAGCAAAGTGATATTGACGAGTTGGTCCGTAAAAAACTGGAGAAGGAAGCGAACCGCTTTATTCAGCAATGGCCGGCAGAAAAAATTGCTATTGAAAATGGACGCTGGGGCCCTTTTATCCGTTTTGGTAAGCAAATGCTGAAGTTGGGTAAAAAAGCGGATGGTGAAAAATATACGGCAGAAGACCTGGCCGGGATCTCCCTGGACGAAGTGAAAAAGATGATTGAAGCCATAGATCCTAAAGCGTTCGATAAAAAGACCAAAAAATCCGCAGTGAAAAAATCTGCTGCTAAAAAAACCAGCGCAAAGAAATCTGCAGCTAAGAAGACTGCTGTAAAAAAGGCTTAAGGTATGGTGCAGCAAGATCATTGCTGAGGACAATGGAAGTACACAGGAGGTTATTTCGGGAAATCCGGGATAACCTCCTCTTCTTTTGTCGTTCTATAGTTGCCATTGGTTGGCTATGCATCATGTAGAGATCACTCTTTTCCTCCTCCTTCGCCCCCGGCGGATCAGTAAAGAGACCTGTAAGGCCAGAGAAAGAAAAATGAGGCCCATACCCAGGTAAAATCCTGTACCCAGTTGCTGGTTTTCCTTATAAATGATAAAAGCCAGGAGGATTCCATATACAGGTTCCAGGTTTACAGAAAGGGTGATCGTGAAGGGAGAAAGCCTTTTCAATGCGCTCATCGCCAGGGATTGCCCCCATACTGTGCAGCAGTAGCTTAAAAGGAGTAACCACAAGTAATCCCAGCCTTGGGGTATTAGCTGAAAGTCCGGTGTGTTCATCAGGTACACCGGAGCAAGCAAGGTTAAGAACAATAAGCCGCTGCTCATCTCATAAAAAACCAGCGTACGTGCGGGATATTTTTGGCTGAGGGGTTTGTTGAACACGGTAAATAAAGCACTGATAATGGAAGCTAACACGCCCAGGATCACCCCGAATTGAAAATGAACCATTTGTGCCTCTTGCTCCTGGTTGGAAGGCTGTAAGGCATAAATACAGTAAACCCCGGCTACTGCCAGGAGGCTAAGCCCGATTTCCGTACGGTTAAACTTGCCTTTGTTGATCAGGGGATCAAATATGCTGGTAAAAATGCTGGCTGTGGCCAGGCATACCAGGGCGATAGAAGCATTGGCATATTTAATAGAGGCATAAAAAGCTACCCAATGGATGGCAAACAAGACCCCGATACCGACAATCTTTTTGAGATCCCGTTTACGGACAGGCTTCCACTCCTTACGATAAGAAATGATCAGCGCAATTATGGCTGCGGTAAGGATCATGCGGTACCAGACCAATACCGGGGCGGAAAGAGAGATAGCCCTTCCCAGGACTCCCGTAAAACCCCAGAGTAAAACAGCCAGGTGAATCTGGAGCAGTGCGCGTTTCATGCTATAACGTGTTAATAGGCAAAAGTAAGATTTTGATGCGGGAGACTACAACATATCCCTGATTTATTGATACTCTGGCAACCGGCAATCTACTCTACGAAAACGGCGAAAGGTTTCTTAGAATAGCTGCCACAATTTGGGGAGGAACACCGGATGCTTTGGCTATGTGCTTCCAGTGCGCAACTGTTTTCTGCACTTCTGAAATTATTTTGTTGAAATTCTTGATCGTATACTTTTCAGCGATCGCAGTCAGATCTTTTAGCGCAATCCCCGTACGTTTTCCATTGATTGACAATGCTCGGGACCTGGTCTTTATATTTAGTTCCGGATTAAGTGAATAAGTGAGGTCATAGGCCGGAGCCAATGACCAGGTGTCATGTACCTCATCGTATATAAAGCTCTGATTTTTTAAATGATCATCATCATTGGCAAATGTCAGGTTAAATACCATCCGCCGGAACAACTGCTCTACATCTTTATGAGGGCATTTAAGGAATAGAGTGAGATCGAACAGGTGCTCATAGCTGGATACTTCCGGATCTTTATAGTCCCATCCGGTAACACCTGTAGCAGTGAGCACATGTTTCTTTTTTCCACCCTGCCGGTCAAACCTAATTGTGGCAAAATGCCTTTCGTCAATCATCTTCGACGGCATCATTTGAATGCCGGCATGGGTAGCTGCCAGGTAATAAGAATATTCTACCAGCTCTCTGCTGTAATTAGCTGTTTCATCGATTCCAAGTTTTACCAGGTAATAGTTATAATTGTCACTATATACAATATCCCCCGGAACAATATTGCCGGTGGCCTTTTCTTCAGCTACCAGGATTTTCGGACGCATGCCACCGGCTGATGTTCCGATCTTAAAAATATTGAGCAGAGCGGCGTGATCCAATTGCCGGCCGTTTACCTGGTTCTTTTGGTCGAGTACCTGGCGGACAACTTCAGAGATTTCGTTAATGTCAATCGTATTATCAGAGGATACGGATGTACTGGGCTGGTATTCCAGCGCTCCCATTCCGCGGGTACCCACATAAGCCAACTGTTCCAATACGGATATTTCCTTCATGTTCCTATGGCTACTTTCCATCCAGGTTTTGAAAATGATATTTCCGAACAGATCGGGGAGAGAATCTGCTATCATAGGAGGTAAACCCCTGAATGTATCCGTGTTATATTTGTCAAAGACCTGCGTCTGTTTGATTCTTTTGAACACCAATGGGAATAGCCGCTGGTATTGTTCCCCTTTTAAAAAGTCTTCATTGTATTGAAAGAAGGAAGCTCCGCGGTCAGCATCCAAACCGAGTAGGCCGATCTCCTGGCCGAAACAATATATCGTAATCAGGTTATTCTTTGCCATCGCTAATAAAGTGATTGATGGTTGTTATTGCTTATTTCCGATTCAATATAAGCGTTGAAGCTCTTCAACAGATCGAAATATTGTAGTACCTTTAATAACGTATCCATAGTCGGATTCTTTCCCGATTCAAGATTCTGGATCGTTAACCTGGATAGCGCCAGTTTTTCAGCAAGCTGCTCCTGCGTCAGTTGCTCGCCTTCCCTGAGTATTTTAACTAACGCTCCCAAGGTATTCCTGACCTCCTTAATCGTGATGTTGTTTAGCATTAAAAGTCTATTATAATATGCAAATTAACCATTTTTAGTCAAATTGCCTATTATAATAGGCAATAATTTTGGTCATTATTGCCAGATCAAGGCTACGATGCTCTGATATTGTTCTTATCAGCAATTGCAATCCGGATAATGGCATAGTTTTTGCAAAATTATTAAGTACATCTAAAATCAAGGATTATGAATAAGTTCTTTTTTCTTTCGCTTTCTGTATTGGTATTGGCGGTTACGTCTTGCAGCAAGACGAAAAAGCTTGCCAAACAGCATGATGACCTGCTGGATACCTATGTAACTTTAAAGAGAGAGATGCCGGAGGCCCAGGTCAGTATGAATGAGGAGAAAGTAAAGGTGGTCTTGCCCGAAGCGGTACTCTTCACTATCAATTCGGCGGAGGTGAACAGGGAATATTATCCTGTTTTGAGTAAAATGGCCTCCATATTGAACAAATATCCTAAAACCAATATCCTGATCACGGGCTTTACCGATATTACGGGAACTGCAGCCTACAATAATAATTTATCGTTAAAACGAGCGGAAAGTGCCAAATCCATATTACAGGAGTATAAGGTAAAAAGCAACCGTATTTTCACCTGGGGATTGGGGGCGGCTGATCCGATAGCCGATAACGACACAGAGTCAGGACGTAAACAAAACCGACGGGTGGAATATGTGATCCTTTACGACTATAAAGAAGGGAAATAATTACCGGCCTGATTTTTAGTCGCAAAGAGCTGCTTTCATATAGGAAAAGCAGCTCTTTGTAAGTTTAGCCTAAAGGTCGGAGAGAATGACCAGCCGGCGGCCTCATCGGGTTGGGAACCTGTGGATTAAAAGTTTTTAACGATATAATTTCAAAGTATATTACATTTGCAGGTCAGAATTTATAACCCTTATTTTTAATTTACTTCCTTCACTGCGTACGTAAATGAACAACACTTATCGTGGTCTTGTCGACCAGACTTTTCACTTCCCCCAGGAAGGATTCGATGTTGAAGAAAACTATCTCCGGTTTAATGGGGTGGATATTAAAAAACTAATAGATAAGTACGGTACGCCCTTTAAACTGACGTACCTGCCTAAAATCGGACAACAGATCAACAAATCTAAAAAGTTGTTTAATGATGCCATCAAGAAGAACCGTTACGATGGCAATTATTATTACTGTTATTGTACCAAGAGTTCCCACTTTTCTTTTATTGTAGAAGAAACGCTGAAACATGGTGTTCACCTCGAAACTTCATTTGCCTATGATATCGAGATCGTCAAGCAATTGTACAAAAAAAGGAAGATCACCAAAGATACCTATATTATCTGTAACGGGTTTAAAACAAAACCTTACACCCGGAATATAGCCCGGTTGATCAATGACGGGTTTAAGAACGTGATTCCCATCCTGGATAATAAAAATGAGTTTGAAGATTACAAAAGGCTGATCAGGTCAAAAGATCCTGTAAATATCGGGATCCGCATTGCGGCAGAGGAAGAGCCCACATTTGATTTTTATACTTCCCGCCTCGGGATCCGCAACCGGGATATCCTGGAATTTTATGTAGATAAGATCAAAGGAAACAATAAATTTCAGTTAAAAATGCTTCATTTCTTTATGAATAAAGGCATTAAGGATGATATTTATTATTGGAGTGAGCTGAATAAGGTGATCAACCTTTATTGCCAGCTTAAAAAGATCTGCCCTGAGCTCGATAGCGTCAATATTGGTGGGGGATTCCCGATCAAGCATTCCCTCGGGTTCGACTACGATTACCAGTATATGGCCAATGAAATTGTTTCGACGATTAAAAAAGTATGTAAACAGCATAAGATCCCGGTTCCCGATATCTACACCGAATTTGGTTCCTTTACGGTCGGAGAATCAGGGGCAGTGGTCTATAGTGTATTGGACGAGAAAATGCAGAATGACCGGGAGATCTGGTATATGATCGACAGCTCTTTTATTACCACGCTACCGGATACCTGGGGCATCGGGGAAAAATTCCTTATGCTGCCGATCAACCGCTGGGATGAAGAATACCAGGAGGTGCACCTGGGCGGACTGACCTGCGATAGCCATGATTTCTATACTTCTGAAGAGCATATCAATGCCGTGTTTTTGCCTAAAACAGATAAAAACAGGAACGAGGAACCTTTATATATCGGATTTTTCCATACAGGTGCCTACCAGGATCAACTGGCCGGGTATGGAGGGATTAAACATTGTATGATCCCTTCTCCCAAGCATATTATCGTAGAACTGAATAAAGACGGTGAACCGGAAGACTGGCTTTATGCTAAGGAACAAACGCCTCAGAGTATGCTGAAAATATTGGGCTATATAAAATAGTTTTATATTTTTACTGTTAGTAACAGGGTAGAGGCGCAATCATTGCGTCTCTATGCGTTTGGAAGGATGATCACGTTGCGGTATTGGCTGGAAAAAAATAAATAATGAGTTCAAATAAGGACATAAAGGTAGCTATTGCCGATGATCACCAGATGGTTGTGGATGGGCTGATGCATATGCTGGACGGCTACCCGCATATCCAGGTACAGCATACGTACCTTAACGGGCAAGGTTTATTGGCAGGCCTGCAAAGAGAGCAGCCGGATGTATTGTTGCTAGATATCCACCTGACGGACTATGTAGGTGAAGATCTGGTTCCCCTGATCGTTAAAAATTACCCGGCTGTACGCATCCTGGCCGTTACCAGTGTGGATAATATAGCCCGGGTGCGGAACCTCGTTCGACAGGGTTGCCTTGGCTATGTGCTCAAAAATGTACAAAGTGGCATCCTTGTTCAGGCTATAGAGACAGTATATAAAGGGACTTCCTTTATTACTGAAGATTTGAAAGAACAATTATTACAGGAGTTGCTGCATCTTAAGAAGGAGTTGCCGGCCCAACCCTTATTACTGACCCGTCGGGAAAAGGAGATCCTCCAGTTAATTGCACGGGAATATTCCAGCAAGGAGATTGCAGATCAATTGTTTATCAGTTTGAACACGGTAGAAATCCACCGCAAGCACCTGTTCCAGAAGATGGACGTTAAAAATGTCGCGGGCCTGATCCGTAAGGCCCTGCAGTTAGGCTTGATTTCGTAGATATCGCCGAGACATTTATTTCCATTGATTTTCATTTTCTTTGCACAAACAATCTAACGCATCATGGCGATATTTGAGATACATGGAGGTAAACAATTGCAGGGAGAAATATTTCCGCAGGGGGCAAAGAATGAAGCCCTGCAGGTGCTTTGTGCCGTGTTGCTTACAGAGGAGCGGGTAACCATTACCAACATTCCCGACATATCGGATGTCAACCTGTTAATTGAATTACTGGAGGACCTTGGTGTTACTATTGAGCGACCGGAACCGGGGATTTGTATCCTGCAGGCCAAAGACGTAAATGTGGATTTTCTGCAATCTGATGCTTATAAAAGTAAATCCGGCAAGCTAAGGGGTGCGGTCATGCTTGCCGGCCCCTTACTGGCCAGGTTTGGGCGTACCTACCTGCCGCAACCCGGGGGGGATAAGATAGGGCGGCGCCGGTTGGATACCCATATCAGGGGCTTTGAAAAGATGGGGGTAACCTTCCATTATGACCCTAAGCATAAAGAGTTTGTTTTGTCTGCAAAAGCTTTGCAGGGAACCTATCTGTTGTTGGAAGAACCTTCTGTGACCGGAACTGCCAATATATTAATGGCTGCTGTATTAGCTAAAGGAGTTACCTCAATTTATAATGCAGCCTGTGAACCCTATGTCCAGCAGCTATGTAAAATGCTGAATAAGATGGGGGCAAAGATCTCGGGTATCGGGTCTAACCTGCTGACCATAGAGGGGGTAACCTCTTTGCAAGGCTGTGACCATCGTTTACTGGCAGATATGATAGAGACCGGATCCTTTATTGCTTTAGCAGCAATGACCCAAAGTGAAATTACCATACGGAATGCCGATGTGACAGAATTGGGAATGATGCCAGAGGTTTTCGGCCGTATGGGAGTGCAGTTAGCCATAGAGGGGAATGATATTGTCGTAGCGGCCCAGGATCATTATAAGATTCAAAATTTTATAGATGGCTCTATCTTAACTATCTATGATCATCCCTGGCCAGGGCTTTCTCCTGATTTATTGAGCGTTTTACTGGTGATGGCCACGCAGGCCAGGGGTAATGTATTGATTCATCAGAAGATGTTCGAAAGCCGGCTGTTCTTTGTCGATAAACTGATCGAAATGGGAGCGCAGATTGTCTTGTGTGATCCTCACCGGGCTGTTGTCATGGGAATGAACCGTCAGGCTGCTTTAAAAGGTATCCGGATGAGCTCTCCTGATATTCGTGCCGGCGTAGCCTTATTGATCGCAGCACTCTCTGCAGAAGGAGTGAGTGTTATTGAAAATATTGACCAGATCGACCGGGGGTACCAGAAAATAGATACCCGTCTTAATATCCTAGGCGCTGCTATAAAAAGGATGTAACAGGAAGATAGGGTTGCCCTTTTGCGAAATGATGACATTGTCCTACCCTCTATTATAAAAATAGGTAAGATGAACTAAATGCAAATCGTGCTTATTATATGTATTGAATAGGGTTGTTATATGACAGACTGTTTATTAATGATGCATGCTGGAAAGGGGAAATAAAATGCAACGGAGTCTGTGAAATTCCAGGAATGACCGGGCTTTGAGCGCGTGAGAACTGTAATAAGTGGGTTATGTACAACATAACCCACTTAAAAAACCAACCAATATAACCATAGAACAGACTTAGGGTCAAAGACTTCTAAATCCTTAAGATGCTAACCAGGCATCATTCTATTATGTAAAGATAAGCATTAATTATGTATTGCCATTTAATTGAACAAAAAAAAATGTGATTTTTATTTCAAATTCAGCTATACGCTATGTTTTCAATATTTAAGAAAAGATCCCAACCAGGTGGGATGCCCCCGGATTGGTCATTTCTCGAAGTAGATATGCACTCTCATCTCATTCCGGGAATAGATGACGGGGCGCAATCCATGGAGGAAAGTATGCAGCTTATCCGGCAACTGAAGGAAGCTGGATTCAGGAAATTGATCACCACGCCACATATTAACGAAGATTTTTTCCCCAATACTCCAGAAAGAATACTGCAGCAATTCAGTTTGTTGAAGGAGCGCCTGGCTACCGAGCGTATAGATATTGTATTGGAGGTTGCGGCGGAGTATATGATTGATGATAGCTTTATGTCCTTATTGCTTCACCCGAAACCATTATTGTCTGTTGCTGATCAATATGTATTGATAGAGATGGGCTTCATCCAGGAACATCCTTTACTGGAACAGGCCGTATTCCAACTATTGAGCCGTGGCTACATTCCCGTTTTGGCGCACCCGGAACGTTATCTATATTACCATGATGTCGCTCTTAACCGCCTAAAGGAACTTAAGGAAAAAGGATGTTTGTTGCAACTCAATATAATTGCCCTTTCCGGTTATTACGGCGCTGAAGCTCAAAGTTTAGCCCAGCGTTTGTTATCCGAAAAGATGTATGATTTCGGAGGTTCGGACGTCCATCATGAACGGCATGTCCAGGCCTTGCTCCATCCTGTAAAATATATTTCCCGGCTAAAAGATTTAAGCGAATCTCTCTTAAATAAGACGCTTTAAATAGATGGCAACCGGTTATGCAACAGTCAATTACGTAAAGCTATAGGATCTTTCTTCGGGGAGTAGAATGTCGTTTGGGAAGGATAAGTAGTGTTAACAAATTGTTGTTTTATACCAAATATTTTTTATTGCATTGTATTGTACTGGAAATATAATGTAATTTTGTTTCGGCAAATTCGGGATCTGTATACCGGATCAGCCGCTAAACCTAACCAAATATTATAACCGCTGGCCTAACCAACCAGGTAAATGAAAAACTATGTTCCAGCTATTCAGCAGCAGCATTTCCCTTTACGGAGACGCAAAGATTCCAGCGTTCCCATTCCGTAAATCCTTACTTACCCATTTTTGTTGTACTCTATAAACTAAGATAAGATCAGGTGTGATGCCCATCCGTTGATCCGGATGGATAGCGTCGGGATACCTGACTTCATCTTTCATACAGACGTAGCTTATCCTTGCTGTATCTGGCTGTAACATCAGGACATTAAATCATGCAATTTTTCTTTAAATAAATTTAAGCATCGTGAACAACTTTACTAAAGTCATTACGCTATCTACAATGCTTCTCTGGTCGGCAGCGGCAACAGTTAATGCCGCGACCAACTTCCAGGAAGAAGCGGACACTGCGACTTCCGGACCGGGATTCACGGCTAAGTCTGTCGGATTGCTCATCGGAACCGCCGGTATAGGTGTGCAGGGAGTGGCTACCCTCGGCGGCAATTGGGGATTAAGGGCAGGGGTTCAGGTTTTACCGTCCATCAAGCTGACCCAACAGGATAAGATCGGCAAGACAGACGTCGAGCATACCTACAAAATTAACGCCGGCAACCTCCATGTCCTGGCCGACTATTATTTGCCTGTATTGCGCAGTACCGGTTTCCGGCTTTCCGCGGGCTTAGGCTTGTTTTTTGCGGCCAAGGCTGATGTGAGCTCCGTGCCAGTCGGCTCTTATTATTTCGGAGAGATTCAAATTAATGATGAACGTATGGGCACCGTGGAATCGAAAGTAACCCGTGGCGGATTGGCGCCTTACCTGGGCACAGGGTTCAGCCAATTGATACATTCCGGTAAGTTCGGTCTTTCTTTAGATGTAGGAAGCTATTATCTCCTGTCCAAGCCCAATGTAAAAATGTCGGCTACAGGTTACCTCACCGGTAATGAAAGAAACGAGGCCCAGTTGGAAAAAAATCTTGAGGGTTATCGTTGGGCTCCCGTAGTACAAATTGGATTGCATTATAACTTTTAAATCTTTTTAACCAGGCTTCCTGTTGTTTCAGGATCTTCTCAGTGCAAAAATTATTTCCAAAATATTTAATAAGTTATGAACAAGAAATACCTTTTCGTCCTTTCCATTTCCTGCTTAGGCTTGTTATTCAGCCGGTGTACCAAGCCTTCTGAAAACTTCGATTTCAGCATTAATGCAGATGTATTTGATCAAACTGTTGCGTTGAAATTTTATGATGCCGCTACGCCCGGCGTGGCTCCTAAGAATATTGTTTTAACGATATCCGGAGTTGATGCTGCCGGCATTTACGAGATCAGTGGAAAAAAAACGTACCAGGTGGTAGATGGTATCATATCTTTAGGCATACACCCATCCGCCGCGCCGGTGGAAGGCAGGCCTACTCACTTTGTTGTAGAGGCTAAAGCCGAGGGGTATCTTTCTGTCAGGCTGCCTGTTACCGTTCTTGCAGGGCAGGAAACGAAAATGATCTCTACTTCTATGATCAATATGGCAAAGCCACCTGAAGGGGTTTCCGTAGCAGAAGAAACCGTCGAACTGGAAGGTGGCGTTACGGTGGACCCTGTTACTGTGGCGACACCCGCCGCCGCTGGTGAAACTTCTGCTTCCGTAGGTATCAGTCCGGGTACCAGCTTTAGAGATGCCAATGGGAATACCATCAATGGCAGTACCCTTACGGCCAGCCTGGTCTATTTTAGTACTTCCAGCGCTGCTTCACTGAATGCTTTTCCCGGTAATGGTTTTAATTCAGATGATATTAAAGACGCACAGGGCAATACCGTAAGCGGTATGTTCCAGACCGCTGGATTTACCGCTATCAATATGAGCTTGTCCGGCACCCAGGTCAGGAGCTTCAGCCAGCCTATAGAGGTTGCCATTGGTATCAGCGCCACCCAAACCAACCCGAATACCGGTCAGCCTTTTGCTGTAGGGGACGTCATTCCTGTCTGGAGTTACCAGGAGGAAACCGGCGCATGGGCTTTTGAAAAGGAAGGTACCATCACCAATAATAACGGTAAACTTGAAATCGCTTTTGAAGCAACCCATCTTACCTATTATAACCCGGCGTTTTTAAAATCCACCTGTCCGGTAGCTAAAGCGACTTTCCAGACCGGGCTGCCTGAATCAGAAACCTTCCTGGTTGATATATTTGCAGGTAATGAAACCACTATCCCCGCTATCGGCGGTTATATCATACAGGTGGCTAATAATGGGGTGGCTTCCTTTGAAGATATACCCACCGGCGACGTAACGCTGCGGGTATATCGTAATATAGCGGAGAACAGCCAGACCAACTGGAAAGTGCGGAGCACCCC
>CAZFKK010000022.1:13975-18892 GCA_964519735.1 uncultured Taibaiella sp. | reverse complement strand
ATTTGGAAAGACAGGGACATTTGTACCATAAGGTATTGATCTTTGGTCGCTTCATCTCCCCGCTGCTTTCCTGCCCGGCCCAGTTTCTGACCATCTACAGATTGGGATCTGTCCTGCAGGATAGCTGCAGAATTGGGGCGCATGGGGTCGCTTACAAATTTATCAATACCGATATAAGTAGTGCTTACATCATCCATGTAGTCGGTAAAAGTGAAGCGGTTCACAATTTCAAAACTAAAATTCATGCCGGGCTTCAGCCAATATTTGATACCGGCACCCACAGGAACACATACACTATAGGGATTATACTTCCTGTCTGAAAATTCAGCAGTATTCTGGCCCTCAGTACCCAACGGACGCAGGTTATACCTCAATCCGCCATGTATAGTGTAAGGATTGTAATAAAAAGTACCGATTCCTCCGGTAAGATAAGGTGTGAAACGATGTTGGGTTTCCCCGGTGCCAAACCAGAAGAAATTGAATTCTGCCATTAAAGCAGCTTCCAGGATATCAGAACGGAAATTAAGATTACGTTCCTGCTGGTAAACATTAGAAGAAAATTGATCATCATATCCTATCTTGGTATAGTTGACCATGCCTCTGAGCGCTACATAAGGATTGAGATGGTAACGAACATAGGCTCCTCCGGCAGGACGGATGTACCTCATCCCATAGTTGGGATTCAGGTCGCCAAAATAAGTGGAGGCACCTAAGAGAATGCCGTATTCTGTGGATTGATAAAATTCCTGAGCAGTAGCAGGGGGTACCACAATTACGGAACAAAGAGAAACAAAAGTCAGCCTTTTCAGATAATACAACATAATTATATAACTCCAATCTTGATGATAACGATAAAGATAGGGGTTTTATTATAGTTTTGAATTACTTAATAATAAAGATAATCATTGTTAACTGATAATGAGTTTTTTACAAAAAAATGGACAAATTGTTCCATTTGTCCATTTTCACAAAAGAGCCTATCCGGAAGGGAGGGGCTTATTTCTTTATGTACATCACTTCTTTAACCAGGTTTACAGTACGGGCAACGTCAGGCAGGTAAGCGGCTACCAGGTTAGGTGCATAGTGCATATTGGTATCGGCAGAACAGATCCGGTGGATCGGGGCGTCCAGGTAATCAAATGCATCTTTCTGTACCCGGTAGCTGATTTCTGATGATACGGAGCCAAAGGGCCATTGTTCTTCTATAATGACAAGGCGGTTGGTCTTTTTGACAGAGTTAAGTATCGTTTCATTGTCCAGGGGACGGATCGTACGCAGGTCGATCACTTCTGCACTGATGCCTTCTTTTGCTAATTCTTCTGCGGCGCCAAGCGCTACTTTCATCATTTTATTGAAGGAAACCAGGGTGACGTCAGTGCCTGCTCTTTTGATGTCTGCTTTTCCGATAGGAATCAGGTATTCTTCTTCTGGAACCTCCATCATATCGCCATACATCACTTCCGATTCCAGGAAAACAACCGGATCATCATCCCGGATGGCTGATTTCAATAAACCCTTTGCATCATAGGGATTAGAAACAGAGATTACTTTTAAACCCGGAATATTAGCATACCAGCTTTCAAAGGCCGAGGAGTGTTGGGCGCCTAACTGTCCTGCGGAGCCATTCGGCCCCCTGAATACAATAGGACAACCGAATTGCCCGCCACTCATGGATAGCATTTTTGAAGCATGGTTCATGATCTGATCCAATGCCAATACAGCAAAATTCCAGGTCATAAATTCTACAACGGGCCTGAGGCCATTGGAGGCCGCCCCTACTGCGATTGCAGTGAATCCTAATTCAGCAATGGGAGTATCTATTATTCTGCGGGGGCCGAATTCATCCAGCATACCCTGACTCACCTTGTAAGCTCCGTTATATTGAGCAACTTCCTCTCCTATTAAAAATACCCGTTCGTCCCGGCGCATTTCTTCATTAAGCGCCTCACGCAGGGCCTGACGAAAAGCTATTTCTGCCATAATATTATTCTTGATTATTTTAAGGCCGTAAAAGTAACACATTTACGGGTAACCTAAAATGAATTAACCCGTTTCATTTACTTCTTTTCTTTTGCATCTACCTCAGCAACCTTAGCAGCAGCCTCTTTGCTGCCTTTTACGGCCTTGAGGTTAATAAATAAAGCCTGATCTTCCGGCCCGATCTTAAAACGGAGATTTGAAGAGCTGATCTTCTCAATATGGAAGGTGTCGGTTTGTACCGCCTGGTCCGTATTAGCAGGTGGCCTTGCCGGTGTCAGCAATACCATTTTGCCTTTTAATTCCCATTTTGCAGAATCAGAACGGCCACTGCCTTCCTGGATCATGATCCCGTCATTGCGGAAGGTCATGGAAATCTGGCGGGCGGCATCTTCCTGCTGTTTTTGACTGCTTTCCATTTGTTCTTTAAAGATCGTTTTGATACTGTCTGCATTAAAGGTGCCAAAAAACATAGCCATATTGCTATCCACGGTAGTAAGCGTATCCAAAGCTTTGATCTGTGCTTTCATCATGGAATCAGCAATAGGATTTTCAACTGTTTCTACCTGCCATTTACGGGTAAGCTGGTCTTTGGGGGATTGGCATGCCACCAAGAATAACAGGCCACAGCCTGCAGCGAAAAGAATGTTTTTACGTATCATGGGCACAAAGATAATTCTTTACCTCATTTGGGAGCTACAAATATCCAAAAAAAATTGTAATACTTAGTGAGATAATACCTGCCTGATCCTGATTTATCTCAATAAGTCAGGGTTTCACTATTAAAGATGCCGTTAACATGTTGTCGCTGCCCTGGTTTTTAGATAAAAACAGCTTAGCCGTTTTCTGATTTCCTATACTTACCCTTCAAAAAAATGTTACCTTTATCCGTTTTTTTGCAATATATCTTCAACCTAAATTAAAAATAAAAAAGTGCAATCAGTAACATCAGGAGTAACGGAATCTTTAAAAGGCCGTCTTGCCGGCATTAAGACAGTAACGGTTATCGGCGCGGGTACCATGGGAAATGGCATTACACACGTATTTGCCCAATATGGCACAAAAGTACATATGGTAGATGTCTCCAAAGAAGCTTTAGATAAGGCGGTTCTGAAAATAGGCGCCAATATGGACCGCCAGGTTGCCAAGAATCTTTTGACGGAAGAAAGTAAGCAGCAGGCTATGAATAACATAGTGGCATTTACGGATCTCGCCGGAGCGGTACAGGATGCTGACCTGGTAATAGAAGCAGCATCTGAGCGGATTGATCTGAAGATCAGGATATTCGAAGACCTGGACCGGCTTTGTCCTGAAAAGACGATCCTGGCCACAAATACTTCTTCCATCTCTATTACCCGTATTGCTGCGCATACGAAACGTCCTGGCAAAGTGATCGGTATGCATTTTATGAACCCGGTTCCGGTCATGCGCCTGGTAGAGATCATTAATGGTTATGCTACAGATAAAGAAGTGACCCAGGTGGTTCATGAATTGACCCTGGCCTTAGGTAAAGTACCTTGTGTCGTGAATGATTATCCGGGTTTTATAGCCAACCGGATTCTAATGCCTATGATCAATGAGGCCATTCTGTCTTTACAGGAAGGGGTAGCAGGAGTAGCAGAAATTGATACCATCATGAAGCTGGGGATGGCTCATCCTATGGGCCCGTTGCAACTGGCTGACTTTATTGGTCTGGATACCTGCTTGTCTATTCTTAATGTGCTGCATTCAGGTTTTGGCAATCCCAAATATGCGCCGGCGGCATTGCTGACCAATATGGTGCAGGCGGGCTTCCTGGGTGCAAAAAGCGGAGAAGGCTTTTATAAATATACACCGGGAAGTAAAGACCTGGTGATAAGCGAGCGTTTTGCGGCCAAGCAATGGCAGCTTTAAACCTTGGAAGAAGAGGGCGGTATCAAAAGTCGAAAATTTGATTTTATTTCAGTAAAACATAATGCTCATTCGTAATAAAGCGAAGGAGCATTATTTACTTTAAATGGCTAGATCTTTCAAAAAATGACTTTTGCCAGCCTCTAATCCCTGCAACCTTATCCACCGAAGTCCGGCATTTTCCTTCTTTTCCCCCGGAAAGGAGGAAGATGCTATCCTTGTTGCCGGGCTTATAGGGCCGCAGTAATCATCTGCCTGAAGCGCTCCTGATGAGTTCTTTGGCCCGGGGGCCTTCGCAGCATAATAAATCCAGTATGGAGCAATCTGGAAGAAAGCCGCTACGTTCTGTAAATACCTGGTGGTAGGGCACTATAGCAGAGTCATGGTCCTGTAGCCGTAATTGGCTTCTTAAATCCAAGACTTCATCAGGGTATTGTTTTTGATAATTATGAGTTTCCTCCAGGTTCAGGCCCGTATCCAATAATGTGTTGAGGAGTCTTATGCCCGCTATATTCCAATCGTGAAGCCGCACATAAGGCTTTTCAAATAAAGGCTTTAGCTGGAATTCAAAATACTCAAAGAAAGGAGAGCGCCGGTACAGGGACACGATCGTTTTCCAATGGTTGCCTTGCCAGTCCGTATTACTATCTAAACATACGTCCTGAACAGCGGTTCGCTGATTCCTTCCCTCTTTTAAAGGGATACTCATCAATATTTTGCCTTCAGGACTTGCCAGGTAATAACGATTGCGGTAACTTCTCTTTTGGTAATGCTCTGCAAGGTCAAACAGGATAGTGTCCTTCCTGCAGGCCATGGCCCACCAGCTTATCGGCGGGAAGGGTAGGGTAGGAGTGATCATGATGTTGTAGCAAGTCAGGTTAAATTCGGTTTTATTTCCTGCGCATACAGGTTGTTCTTAACAGGCCCGGGCAGTATCTTTAATTATGGGTCGCTTCAATCCTTTCTACCTTCGAGATGCCTTGAATAGCAGCCAGTTTCTGGCAGAGCACATCCAATTCCTCCCGGTCATGAACAAACACCATGATCGTG
>CAZFKK010000022.1:0-13965 GCA_964519735.1 uncultured Taibaiella sp. | reverse complement strand
ATAGAATCCACACTTATGGAGCGCATATTCATACCCAGTTCCCCGGTGATGACATTCGTGATCCCTTGAATGATACCGACATCATCCAGCCCGGTAAGCTTGACCCCGGTAAGGAATGATATTTCTTTGTTTTTGGCCCATTTTGTTTTTACAATACGATGGGCATAATTGGCCATGAGCTGGGCTGCATTGGGGCAGTCTGTCCGGTGTATTTTTAACCCTTCTCCCGCAGTAACAAAACCAAATACATGGTCTCCCGGTATGGGTTGGCAACATTGGGCCAGCTTATAGAGGATCCTGTCAGAACTTTCCCCGAAAATGATCAGTTCCGCCCCTTTGGGCGCTGTTTCCCGGTCATGGTGATCCGGGGTATTCGGCGTTTTTGCTTCCTGTTTCGTTTCCTTTTGAGGTTGGAACAGCCGGTCCCCGGTTACCGTGAAAACCTTTAAGGTTTTTAAGTCGATAGAACCTACCGCGATCTTGTAATAAAGATCCAGGGGAGAGGACTGCTTGAAGTAACTGCACAATTCATTGATGTTGGCCACAGAGGGCTGGAGATCCATGTTGTGCAGCTTCCGGTGAAGCATATCCTTTCCGTCTTCTCCGATGCGTCTTTTTTCCTCACGCAGGTAATACTTTACTCTTGATTTGGCTTTGGCGGTGGTGACGAAATTAAGCCAATCTTCCGATGGTTTTTGTTTAGAAGAGGTAATGATCTCCACCTGGTCCCCGCTTTTCAATTGCTGGCTTATAGGGGTAAGCCTGTAGTTGATCTTAGCGCCGATACACCGGGCGCCCAGCTCGGAATGTATGTCAAATGCCAGGTCAAGGGCTGTAGCTCCTTTAGGCAGGACACGCATATCCCCTTTGGGAGTATAAACATATATTTCTTCGGTGAACAGATCCAGCTTTATATCCTGAACAAAATCCAGGGTGTCCGTATCCTGGTTGTTGAGCACTTCCCCGATATGTTTTAGCCAGGCATCCAGTTTACTTTCAGAATGCGCTCCTTCTTTGTATTTCCAGTGCGCGGCCAATCCTTTTTCTGCAATTTCATTCATTCGCCTGGTTCGGATCTGTACTTCTACCCAACGACCTCCCGGTCCCATTACGGTGGTATGGAGCGCCTCGTACCCGTTACTTTTAGGCATACTTAACCAATCCCGAAGCCGTTCCGGGCTGGGCTGGTAAAAGTTGGTAATTATGGAATAGGCTTTCCAGCAATCACTTTTTTCATTTTCCCGGTCGGCATTCAGAATAATACGGATGGCAAACAGGTCATATACTTCGTTAAAGGTTACCTGCTTGGTACGCATTTTAGTCCAGATGGAATGAATGGACTTCGGACGTCCGTAGATTTCGAAATCCAGTTCCTGCCGGGTTAAAGCTTCCTTTACAGGCTTGATGAATTCATTAATATAACGGGTACGGTCTCTTTTGGTTTCCTTCAGTTTACGGACTATATCGACATATATATCGGGCTGGGTATATTTCAAAGCCAGGTCTTCCAGTTCAGTTTTAATCTCGTATAATCCTAATCTATGCGCTAAAGGAGTGAATATGTAGGTAGTTTCAGAAGCAATCTTTAGCTGCTTTTCCCTGGACATGCTGGTCAGGGTGCGCATATTATGCAGCCGGTCAGCAAGTTTTATAAGAATCACCCTCGGGTCTTCCGCCAGGGTTAGTAAGATCTTCCTGAAATTTTCAGCCTGCATAGAAGCGCTGGCCTTGATATCAACGACATTGGAGATCTTGGTTAACCCATCGATGATCCTGGAGAAGGTATTGCCAAATTCCAATTCCAGCTCTTCCAGGGTTATCTCTGTATCTTCTACTACATCATGCATTAAAGCACAACAGGCTGAGGTGACACCAAGCCCTATTTCTTCTACCACAATACGGGCAACCGCAAGGGGATGAAGGATATAAGGTTCCCCTGATTTACGGCGCATGTCCTTATGCGCATCTGCAGCTATTTCAAATGCACGGCGTATCGTCTTGCGGTCTCCTTTTTTTATGCGTTGCTTTAAAGATCTTAGTAAGGCTCTGTATTCTCTCAGAATCAACTTTTTCTCCTGCTCTTCATCAATGGGGTGTGTATATAATAAGGGGGCACTCATAGGTTCATTCAATTCAGAATACTAATTTACAAAATAAAACGGAAACCTGAACAAGGTTTCCGTTGTAGCTGTATATTTAAATATTATTTTATGTCCTTTATACTTTATTGTTCCCTTAGCGATTAATAATCATTTTGGCAGATTGAATAATTTTGCCGAATTTATCTCTGGCTACTACCATATAAATACCCTCAGGAAGCTCATTCAAATTAGTAAATACAATGTCAGATGTATTTTTATCCATAAGAGGCTGTTCTGCAAGCTTACGGCCTATGAGGTTAATGATTTCTACTTGCGAAACCTCGCTTCTCAGGGCAGAAGAAAGCCGGATGCTGGCCATATTATTGGCAGGAACAGGATAAATCGCTATGGTTTTGTCCTGGTTGCTGATTATCGTTTTATCCCGGTCCTGGGCGGATAGTTGTAATATACCTGCTCCTGTGAGCAAAGTAAATGTGAACAGTAAAAAATATTTGTATATAAGTTTCATGAGTATCTAGGTTTAATTGTCCGGAATAAAACGGACTATTTAACTGCAAAAATAGTCATTGTTGGGAATTAGCATAATTTTTTTTCAAAAACATTGATAAAATTGTACTAATTATCAATCTGAAATACGCCGAATATCTTATAACCACAGGTAACGTTAGTCGCGGACTTTTACCTGATTTCAGGAATAAAAGGCATCATCATCCAGATATGATTCTTTTGTTCCTGCATCGTACGTAATATCCTGAACCAGCGATATTCTTTGCCAAATTCTTTCTCCAGGAATTGTTCTGCAAGAATTTTTTCATTAATGCTGTTGTTTTGGACCATACGCATCAATTTTTCCAGTTTATCCTCTGCTACAGGATAGGTGACTACTCTATAGTCTTTTAATTTAGCGATAGCGGCCACACTGCTCAACGCCCTGTCAAGTCCGCCAATAGCGTCGACCAGGCCATTGCCGACTCCTTGCCTGCCGGTCCATATACGTCCCTGGCCTATACTATCCACCTGTTCCATACTCATTTTACGCCCTGTAGCTACTCTGTGCTTAAAGGTGTTGTATATGGTATCTATGCTATTCTGAATGAATTTTTTCTCCTGATCAGTCATTGTCCTGGTCATATTTGGGAAATCCGCATGCGGCGCATTTTTTTCCGTATCAAAAGTGATCCCTAATTTCTGGTTGAAGAATGCCTGTGTGTTGAACATCATTCCGAATACGCCAATACTTCCGGTTATTGTATTGGGCAATGCGAAGATACTATCCGCCTGGCAGGCAATATAATACCCTCCACTTGCTGCAAGATCTCCCATGGATACTACCATGGGTTTCTTTTGCTGCATCAGTTGAAGTTCCCTTAAGATTACTTCGGACGCTAAAGCGCTACCTCCCGGAGAGTTCACACGTAATACAACCGCTTTTATTTTATCATTATCCCGGACCTTGCGTATTTCTTTGATAAAATCGTCTGATGCGATCTGTTCAGAGCCCTTGCTGGAACCATCTACGATTTCACCCTGGGCTACCAGGATAGCAATTTGGTTGTCATTAGGCTTACTGATTACTGTTCTGGCGTAATCACTTACTTTGGTAAAGCGGATCTTGTCTTTTTCCTCAAGGCCGGTTTGTTGCCGTAATAATTGTTCTACTTCATCCTTGTATTTCACCCCATCAGCCAATTTATAATTCAGCGCATCGTGTGCATTCTGAATGGTACCGTTTTTAGCCCAGCTATTAATCACTGAAGTGTCAAATTGGGTATGCTCACTAATAGCCAGCAACATTTCATTCCAAACGTCCTTTTGAATAGAGGCCAGTTGTTTCCGGTTAGGGTCACTCATTTTATCCATACGGAAAGGCTCGGTAGCGCTCTTGAACTGGCCACAGTAAAAGATCTGGGGCTGCACGTTGAGTTTATCCAGGGCGCCTTTGAAAAAGGTGATCTGGGAAGCCAGACCTTTAATTTCTACAGATCCCAGGGGGTTAATGAAAATGCTGTCGGCAACAGAAGCGATAAAATAATCGGCCTGTGGTATATAATCACCGTAAGCATAAATAAATTTTTTGCTTTGTTTGAAATCTTTAAGGGCATCCCTCATTTGCTGTGCGGTAGCCCAGCCATTAGGCGATCCTCCTGCTTTCAGGTAGATACCTTTAATGTTGTCATCTGTTTTAGCATGTGCTATACTTTTCAACAAATCATGTAATCCTGAAGACTGAACGGCCCCACCCGTGAAGAGCGCCAGGGAATTGTTTTCTCCTAATTCATTATATTTCTGGGTAAGGTCCACATATAATATGGAATTATTTTTCGGCATTACCGTTTCTTCACTTTTTACACCCTTGGCAATAGAACCTGATATGGCGCCAATGATCGCAAAAAACGCAGCAAAAAAGATAATGCCTGCGACGACCATTGCCAGTAATGAAGCAAAGAAAAATTTGAAAAATTGTTTCATTTTAAGAGTTTTTATTGTTTAAGATGATCCATTAACGCCGGATGTTTCCTATGCCCATGGAGCATAATCCACAGATCCAAAGAAAATAAGATTTAAGCAAAGGTAGAAATATACCGGATAATAATTTCACCCTTTTAAGGTGGTTTATGTTAAGATAGGTAAGAACAGGCGTTACTTGTTAAGAACAAACCGGTAAGGAGGTAATTGATTTATGGAAGTAGAGTAAAGGGTTCTTATTTTTTGACCCTCCTATTAAGATGCATAGGCGCTTAACCCAAATAGGACTTGAGCAGCTTACATCGGTTAGTGGTTCGGAGTTTCGTGATGGCTTTATCTTTGATCTGCCGTACCCTTTCCCGCGTTAGCCCAAAGCGTTCTCCGATGTCTTCCAGGGAAACAGGGATCTCGGTACCGATGCCGAAGTATAGCATGAGTACCTCTCTTTGCCTGTCTGTGAGTGTGCTCAGGGAACGGGCTACTTCAAGGCTTAGGGATTCGCTATGCTCTATTTTCCGGTCTGCTTTCGAAGAATTATGGTTTTCCAGTATATCCAGCAGCGTATTGTCTTCCCCATCGACAAACGGGGCATCCATACTGATATGACGGGCGGCTACCCCCAATGTTGTTTCCACTTCTTCCAGTCCTATTTCCAGGAGATTGGCTAATTCCTCAGTAGAAGGTTCCCGTTCATATTCCTGCTCCAGGTAGGAATATGCTTTACTGATCTTATTGGTCAATCCGACTTTATTGAGCGGAAGGCGTACAATCCGGCTTTGTTCTGCAAGAGCCTGTAATATGGATTGCCGGATCCACCATACGGCATAGGAGATGAATTTGAAGCCCCGTGTTTCATCAAAGCGTTGCGCTGCTTTGATCAAACCCAGGTTACCTTCATTGATCAGGTCACTTAAAGATAAGCCTTGGTTCTGATATTGTTTCGCTACAGAAACGACAAAACGCAAGTTAGCGTTGGTTAATTTTTCTAATGCCCGTTGGTCCCCCTGTTTGATCCGGATAGCCAGCATTACCTCTTCTTCCGGTGTGATAAGATCCACCTTGCCAATCTCCTGTAAATACTTTTCCAGTGACTGGCTCTCCCTGTTAGTAATGGATTTCGTGATTTTCAACTGACGCATGGACATGTGCTTGGCTATGTTTTTTTCAAAAAAAAGAATGATTTAATCAGTTAACAACTGAGCAACAACCCACAAAGCTAAGGAATTAAGACAATCAAAACCAAATAAAATTAAACATAAATTAACATGCTTCTGGTAAGGCTTTTACGGGTATTTGGAGAAAAGAAAAAATAAATAGGTAAAAAAGCTTTGATAATTAGGTTCTTTTTATATTATTGCACGTGAAGGGATTTAATCGTTGTAATCAAATATCATTTAACCTTAAGCTTATGAAAAGTAAAAAATCAATGTTTACAGTTGAATTTCCTGTAAGATGTTCACCCGCTATACTTTATGAATTTCTATCCACCCCTAATGGTTTGCAGGAATGGTTTGCCGAAAAAGTCGATCAAAAAGATGATGTTTTTCACTTTAGTTGGAATAACGCTGTAGATGAGGCGGAAAGGGTAGCGTTTGAAGAAAATGAATATGTACGTTATCGTTGGGATTATTATAATGACGATGAGTATTTTGAGTTCAGGATCTCACAAAGCCCTGTTACCAACGAAACTATTTTGCAGATTACTGATTTTGCAGATAAGGGTGAAGAGAAAGACCAAGAGCAGCTTTGGGCTACCCAGGTGTCTGATCTGAAACATAGGGTAGGAAGCTAATGGATAAATATTTACCGGGCATATGCGCATGGGAAATATCCGTGAGGTGGAATAAATAAAGTGTATCTGACGGATACACTTTATTTTTGCATCCGGGCGCTAGGTAACAATGTCAAAATAACTTCCCCATTTTGCTTGTCCTTTTTCGCTTTTTCTTCGTTGAAAAATCTTCAGATAGTTCACTATTTTCAGCTTTTTCACCTTGAAAAATCAAAAAATTACGGCGCAAAATTTGGGGAACTTTTTCTGACAATGTCACTATTAATTCCAGGCCTTACTCAATGTAATCATGAATATCCGGTTAAAAAAATTAGACTTGCTCATCCTGCGCAGCTTTATGGGGCCTTTTGTGGTGACTTTCTTCATTGTCCTCTTCGCATTTACCATGCAATTCTATTGGCTGTATATGGATGAGTTGATAGGAAAAGGATTAGGAGCCGGCCTTACGATCAAGCTGATGCTGTTAATGTGCGCCACACTTTTTCCTATAGCATTGCCCTTGGGTATTTTGCTGGCAGCCATTATGACATTTGGAAGTCTTGGCGAAAACTTCGAATTGGTGGCTATTAAATCCTCAGGTATTTCCTTGTACCGTTTCATGCGTCCACTGATCGTCTTTATTGCCCTGGTGTCTGTATTCGCTTTTTACTTCAATAATTATGCGATCCCGGTCGCTAACCTGAAGTCCTATTCCCTGTTGTATGATATGAGAAATCAAAAACCTGCCATGAATATTGTGGAAGGGATCTTTAATAAAGATATTGACGGTTTTGCGATCCGGGTAGGAAAAAAGGGGGCGGATGGCCAGACTATTGAGGATATCATTATCTATGACCATACTTCCGGAAAAGGGGTTAGTAATGTAGTACTGGCTGAAAAGGGTAGAATGTATCCCTCTAAAGATAACCGTTATTTAATCTTTGAATTGCATAATGGATGGCGATATGAAGAAGACAATACCCAATCCGGTTATGCTCAGACCCGTATGCACTTTGGGAAATGGTATAAGGTTTTTGATCTGTCCAAATTTGCGTTCACACGGACTAAGGAAGATCTGTTTAAAAACAACCAGGAAATGATGAATGTGGGGCAGTTGAGTAATAATATTGACAGCCTGCATATAAAATTAGCCAGGTCTGTAAAAGATCTGGAACGCTATGTCCATCCATATTTTACCATTTACCAGGAGGGTAAAAAGGACAGCCTTTTGGTACAAAATATAAGCGACAAGCAAAGCCGGAGCAGTAGGTATGAAACTTCCTTTTTTGAGTTGATACCTGATTCCCTGCGGCAGCGGGTGACGCAAACGGTGGAATCGAATATACGTAATGTACATCGCCTGGTCAATGTGGTTCACTCCGATGCACTGCTTAAAGAGGAAAATATCAGTAAGTTTGAGATAGCCTGGCACAAAAAATTTACTTTGTCTTTTGCGTGTATGTTACTTTTTCTGATAGGGGCCCCTTTGGGGGCGATCATTCGTAAGGGTGGTTTGGGTATGCCCGTTCTGATAGCGATCGCTTTTTTTATTGTGTATTTTATTATTTCCAGTACCGGGGAGAAGCTGGCACAGCAGGGAGCCGTACAGCCTTGGTATGGCATGTGGCTGGCTACGGCTATCTTACTGCCGGTAGCATTTATGATCATGGCGGCAGCAAGAAATGACGCCTCTGTATTGAATAAAGATCTATATTTACGTTTATGGTCAAAGCTCCGGGCATTTTTAAAACGCAGACAAGCCTGATGTGGCGTTAGCTGTATGCAGTCTTTAAAATATATTGCTCACAAAGTCAAAAAGTATACAGAGATAAATACTTTTGCCTTGGTGGCTTGGTGAGCAATTTAACAAATTAGACTTAGCTTAATGCCAAGGGCTTACCCTCAAACCTGTTAAACTGATTTATCGTGATTATCCATGGACATCATTAGAAGTAATAAGTTGAATACCTCAATTAAAGATAAACTGGCCGGAGGGCGATATTTCCTGCTCTTGTTTGCCCTTTGGGTTATAGTCGGAGGCATCGTCCTTCTTAAAGAAGAAGAACGAAGTGTTTACAGGCTGGTGAATGAGCACCATACTGCTTTAGGGGATACCTTATTCCCTTATGTTACTTACCTGGGTACTTTTTCGGTAGTGGCTGCAGGATTATTTTTATTGATGTTGTATGCTCCATTCCGCAACGCAAGATTTATTCTTGCCTATATTTTGTGTAATTTAATCCCATTTCTTTTAACCCAGTTATTGAAGAGTATCTTTAACGCGCCGCGGCCGCTTAATTATTTTAATAAAGCCGAGTGGATCACCAGGGTTGACGGCCAGCCGTTAAATATGCACCATAGCTTCCCTTCAGGCCATAGTGAAGGCGCTTTTGCGTTATGCTGTTTTGTGGCCATGATATTGCCCGGCCGCTGGGCATGGCTGGGTGCTGTCTTGTTTTTGATTGCTTTAACCGTGGGGTATTCGAGGGTATATTTGTCCCAGCACTTTTATGCAGATGTTTACGCAGGCAGTATTATCGGTACGCTTTGTTGTATAGCTGTTTTCCTGGTGGTCACTCCAAAGAGGATTCAGTAAAAGGCATCCTCGAAGTGAACAATTTCAGGAGGTTTGTTTTTATATAACAAGATACTAATGACATCAAACCGTACCTTTGTGTAATGAGGGTAGCTGTTCAGGTAGATGCCTGCTGCTGACTTCAGGTTTGCTTGTTTTCGCAGCGTTACTGCTTCTTCCGGGAATCCAAGGTCGTAATTGCTGCGGGTTTTTATTTCTGAAAATACCAGGACATCTTCACAAAGAGAAATAATATCGATTTCCTTATGACCTGTCCGATAATTGGTGGTGATCAATGTATGCCCCTTGTTGCATAAAAAGCGACAGGCTAATATTTCACCATTTTTACCTAATTCATTATTTTTGTTCAAAATACTAAATTTATAAATATTTTTTTAATGGATAAATTGATCGCATTATTCCCGGAACAGTTGGCTCAGGCCTTGGAAATAGGGTCCTCTTACCTATTTAAGCAGGATAAGATTGCAGTTAAGCATGTGGTCATAACGGGCCTGGGAGGTAGTGGCATTGGCGGCTCCCTGGTGCAAAACTATCTGTCTGGCAGGATAAAAATACCATTATTTGTCAATAAAAACTATTTTTTACCCGCTTTTGTTGACGAAACAACTTTGGTCATCGTTTCTTCCTATTCAGGAGATACCGAAGAAACTATAGAGGCATTGAATGAAGCTGTAACCAAAAAAGCCCGTGTTATATGCATTACTTCAGGAGGTAAAATAGCGGAAATTGCCCGGGCTGCAAACCTGGATTGCATTATTATCCCTCCGGGAATGCCCCCCAGAGCGTGCCTGGGCTATTCTTTTGTGCAACTATTATATATCCTGGCCCATTATGAGGTCTCCGACCGGTCCTTTGAAAGTGAAATTTCGGAAGCAGCACAATTGCTCCGGCAAGACTCTTCCCTGATTCAAACGGAAAGCGCCGCGCTGGCAAAAAAAATGGTTGGGGTTACGCCTGTTATTTATGTTGAAAACAGCATGGAGGCCGTGGCTGTAAGATGGCGTCAGCAAATCAATGAAAATGCTAAAACGTTATGCTGGCATAATGTTATCCCTGAAATGAACCATAATGAGCTGGTGGGCTGGAAAACCAATACAGAAAACCGGGCGGTCATCTTTTTACGTAACGATAATGATTATGAACGTGTGCAAATGCGCATAGAGATCAATAAAACCATTATCAGCCAATATACGAACAACATTACCGAGGTGTACTCTAAAGGTGGGAGTTACCTGGCAAGAGCGCTTTACCTGGTTCACTACGGAGATTGGTTATCCTGGTTCCTGGCCCAGGAAAATGATTTGGATGCGACCGAAGTGGCCGTAATCGATTTCCTGAAAGGAGAGTTGGCTAAGCAAGCTGGTGATTAAGGAACAATAGTCCGCCGGTTGGGTCAATTGGCGGAACTATTCCAGAACTACAGGTTATGAAGGTATTACAGATTCCGCTACTTTTAAGCGATTAAAGGAAACGGACTATATGTACTGCCTTCAACCTCTGGGTAGTTTTAGGAAGTATATAAAAGAGCAAGGATTGGATTTATAAAATATACAAGCAGCTCCGCCTGGTCATTACTTCCCGCTCCCACTAAACACATACTGAATGATATTAGCCCCCATTTGCAAAGCCTTTTGACGTTGCTCGGGGGGATCGTTGTGTACTTCGGGATCTTCCCAACCGTCACCAAGATCACAATCATAGGTATAAAAACATACTAAACGGTTTTTATAGATCAGGCCAAATCCTTTGGGTTGCTTCCCGTCATGTTCATGGATCTTAGGCAGGCCGTTTGCAAAAGTATATTGCTGATGGTAGATCGGATGGGAGAAAGGAAGCTCTACAAAATCTAATTCCGGGAATACTTTTTTCATTTCAGGCCGGACATAAGGATCAAGACCGTAATTGTCATCGATATGAAGAAAGCCGCCACTTTCAAGGTATAATCTCAGGTTTTGGGCATCAGTGGCTGAAAATGAGATGCGGCCATGCCCCGTTGTATGTAAAAATGGATAATTGAATAAGTCGGCGCTACCTACTTCTACGTGGGCTTCTTCTGTGCTCAGGTAGGTACCTAAATTTTGATTGCAATAAAGAGCAAGGTTTTTCAAAGAAGTAGGGTTGGCATACCAATCTCCCCCGCCTCCGTACACCAGCAGGGCCAGCTTCATTTTCTGGGCCATTATAGAGGAAGGATAGAGCGCACCCAGCAACAGGGCAAGAGCTAAAGGAATATTACGCATAGTTCAAAGCATTAAATAAGGTACAGCCATATAGCGCAGCAGTTTCTGTCCGCAAACGGTTAGGGCCGAGACTTACGGGTGAAAACCCGGATCGGGTACACAAAGTGAGTTCGTCCGGAGTGAAGTCCCCTTCAGGACCGATAAGAAGGGTGGTGTTTTGTTGTGGCTGCAGCTTGTTCATCAGGGTGACTCTTTCCCGGTCTTGAATACAGTGGGCTACCAGTTTCTGATCATCCTTTACTATATTGATGAGTTGCTGTAAAGAGAGCTGCGGGTGCAGCAGGGGCAACCAGGATTGTTGGGATTGAAGCATAGCGGCGATCAGTATATTGTGCCACCGTTCTGCATTAAACTTTTCTTTTTCGCTCCTGGTGCAGTTTACCGGGTATATGTGATGACAACCCAATTCTGTTACCTTTTCTAATAACCATTCATTACGGCTATTGTTTTTAGTAAAGGCAATGGCCAGGGAAAAGAGATAGGGCTTAGGCGGAACAGGATTTCTTTCTTCCAGGTAAACCGCACATTTCTTCCTGTTGGCTTCCACAATTCGTGCGGTTACTTTTGATCCTTTGCCATCGGTGAGGAGCATCCGGTCCCCCTCTTTCATCCGCAAAACCTGGATACAATGCTTGGAAGCGGATTCTTCCAGGTAGATGGAGGTCACATTTTCAGGGATTTCCGCATGGAAAAAAAAAGGAAGCATGATTGGTTTATTATTTTTCTAATACGAAAATCTATATTCTATAAACAACTTCTTGTCAGGTGCGGCAAGAGAATGTTCAAATTCCTGGATCTGGAAAACCCGGTCCGGGATATAACTCAGTTTTTGGGTCTGTAAATAATTTTTCTTTTCTTTTTTTGTTTCCATATAAACGGAACGTACTAATTTACTGTACATATCGGCACCAATAAGCATTTTTGTCGTAAACAGGTCCGGCTCTTTGGCCTCATAGATGAGGTTAAGGCTTTGAGTACTTTCATCCTCGAATATATTATATTTATATTGTCCTTTAAACTTGTCCTGGCTTATGTCTCCCGCATCGAAGTAAGCCCGGAGGTTTTGCCAGAGCACACTGTCTAAAGGTACGAATGAGCTGTCCGTCCTGCCGTTGAGGTTTACGATGCGCAGGAGGGTATAGGGATTGTCTTTCCTGGTTTGCCATTGATCATCGAAATATTGGGAAATAGAGAAATAAGGCTCCTCTTCTGCCATTGCCGGACTTTCAGTTGGCGTAGATGTAGATTTTTGCTTTTCTTTGCAGGAAAAGGTCAAAAGCATACCAAAAAATAAAAGGACAAGCGAAGTGCGCATAAGGAAAGAAAATGCTTTTACAACGCAAATGTAATAAACCAAATGGTCACAAGCAGGAATAGCCTATACAAAATAATTTTATATACATGAGCACAGAACGTACCGAAATAGCCAGTCTGGGAGAATTTGGCCTGATTGAGCACCTAACTAAGAATAATGAGATACGCCAGGCAGGTACTCTTTTGAGTATTGGAGATGATGCGGCGGTGATCGATCAATTTGGAAAGCAGAGCGTATTGTCCAGTGATATGCTTGTTGAAGGGGTACATTTCGACCTCATCTATACGCCGTTAAAACACCTGGGTTATAAATCCGTTGTCGTTAACCTTTCTGATATCTGTGCGATGAATGCGACGCCTACTCATATTATCTTAAACATCGCGATCAGTAACCGGTTCTCAGTGGAAGCCTTGGAGGAATTTTATGAGGGGGTGTATATAGCCTGCGCCCAATACAATGTGGATCTTATTGGCGGGGATACGGTATCTTCAAAGGCAGGGTTGATCATCAGTGTTACGGCTGTCGGCGAAGTGACACCGGATACCTTCGTGACTAGGAAGGGGGCACAGAAAAACGACCTGTTATGTGTAAGCGGGGATCTTGGAGGGGCTTACCTGGGGTTGCAGTTGCTGGAAAGGGAGAAAAAGATATTCCTGGAACATAAAGATATTCCGCCTAACCTGGAAGACAGGGCCTATGTTACCGGCCGTTTGCTGAAACCGGAAGCAAGAGTGGATATTATAGACTGGCTGGCCCAACAGGAAATAGTTCCTACGGCCATGATGGATATAAGCGACGGTTTAAGTTCTGAACTCTTGCATATTTGTAAACAAAGCCAGGTAGGTTGTGTCTTGTACGAAGATAAGATTCCTTTCCATGACGAAACACGTGAGGTGGCTTACCAGTTTGAAATGGATCCTACAGCCTGCGCGCTGAGCGGCGGCGAAGATTACGAGCTGCTGTTTACGGTAAAGCCTGAAGCCTATGAGAAATTAAGACTTTCGGAACAAATAAGTGTAGTGGGGTATATTACAGAGGCATCGGAAGGCGCCCACCTGATCTCCAGGAAAGGAAACAAACATAAACTGACTGCACAGGGCTGGGTGGCTTTCGGTTGATTTCAGTTATTTATTTTGGTAATGGAAACATCCATGCCGGGTTTTACCTGCATAATGCCTGTAGTGAGCACGGTGTCTCCCGGGGTAAGGCCATTGATGATCTCCACCTGTTCTACCATCCTTAATCCTGTAGTAATAATTACCAATTCAGCCTTTCCTGCACGTAATACGGCTACTTTTTTATCCCTTGTTGTAGGGATGATACATTGAGAGGGAATAGTAATCGCCTTATTGTCCTGCTGTAGGCTTACGTACACATTGGCATAGGCGCCGGGAACCAGCTTGCGGTCCGGGTTGGGTGTTATGGCCCTGATGGTAACCGTCCTGGTACTGGCCTCCGCTCCGGGTTGCAGGGCC
>CAZFKK010000021.1:0-19041 GCA_964519735.1 uncultured Taibaiella sp. | reverse complement strand
CAAGCCAGGTAATTGCCTCCGAAAGTAGTGCCTAACATACCGCTCCAGGCCTTTAGCGCCGGGTTAATGAGTAAGCCTCCGATAGGAAAGCCATTGCCCATGCCTTTGGCTACGGTAATGAGATCGGGTTGAATGCCGGCATGCTGATGGGCAAAGAATTTCCCCGTGCGCCCGTAACCGCTCTGCACTTCATCTAGAATGAGGAAGGCCCCATGTTGCCGGCACAACCGGGCGATACTTTGCAAAAATAGAGGATCGGGGATGCGTATGCCTCCTACTCCCTGGATGCCTTCAATAATGACGGCAGCAATGTCATCACCGATAACGGCTTCGAAGGCGGCCAGGTCATTAAAGGGTACGAATACGACTTCATGCAGGCTGTTGAAAGGGGCTACAATCCTGGGGTTGTCCGTAAGGGCCACGGCGCCGGATGTACGGCCGTGAAAGGCATTGGTGAAGGCAATTACTTTTTTCCTTCCATTGATGAAGGAAGCTACTTTGAGCGCATTTTCGTTGGCTTCAGCACCTGAATTGCATAAGAATAATTCATAGTCTGTATAGCCGGACATCTGGCCCAGTTTGTCCGCCAACTGTTGTTGCAAGGGCATCTTTACCGAATTGGAATAGAAGCCGATGTGTTTTAATTGGTCTGTAATGCGTTGTATATAATGGGGATGGCTGTGCCCAATGGAAATGACGGCGTGTCCTCCGTAGAGATCGAGGTATTGATTGCCTTGTTCATCCCGGATATAACTCCCGGAAGCAGATGCCGGAGTAATGTCGAAGAGTGGATATACATCAAATAGATTCATAATTAGGTATATTTTGATTGGGGAAGGGGTAATAAAATGGGTTGCTCCTTCCGGCAAATTAAGGGTACGTTTAAAATGCAACGGCCTTGAGCCGTAGTCCTGAAGTTTCTTCCAGTCCGAACATCAGGTTCATATTATGCACGGCCTGACCTGATGCCCCTTTCAGCAAATTATCTATGGCCGAATGAATGATCAGGTTGTTGCCTTCTTTTTCAAGGGAAATAAAGGCTTTATTGGTGTTGACGATCTGTTTGACATCGATCATCCGCTCACTGATATGGGTGAAGGGATGGGTACTGTAGCAGGATTTGTATAATTGCCGGACCTCGTCCAGTTCCATGGGACACTCCAGGTAGGACGTGACAAAAATTCCTCTTGTAAAATCACCGCGCCAGGGCACAAAAGAAACCTGACCGGGAGTATTCAAAGTCCTTTCTATTTCCTGCAAATGTTGGTGAGACAACGTCTTATAACTGTTTACATTATTATTGCGCCAGCTATGCTGCGTGGTGGCTTGTAGTTTTTGTCCCGCTCCCGTAGAACCGGTAATGCCGGTGGTATGGATGCCTTTCAGCAGGCCTGTATCCAGCAGGGGCAATAGTCCTAACTCAATGGCAGTAGCAAAGCAACCCGGGTTGGCTATGTGCGAGGCTTCCTGTATCGCGCTCCGGTTTTTTTCCGGGAGCCCGTAAACAAAATCTATGTTGCCTAGTTTACTTCCCAAACGGAAGTCCTGGCTTAGGTCAATGATTTTTTCAGGAAGCTGGTCACCGCAGGACTCCAGGAACTTTTTGCTTTCTCCATGACCCAGGCAGAGAAACCAGATATCTGCTTCCGCAAATAAAGTATCCGTGAAGGTCTGTTCCGTATCTCCGAGCAAGTCGGTATGTACCTGGTGAAGAGGCAAGCCGGCCTGGCTTCTGCTGTGCACAAATAAAAGATTGACCTCCGGATGATGGAGTAAAATACGGATGAGTTCACCACCTGTATAGCCTGCTCCGCCGATTACCCCGGCATTAATTTTCTTTTGCATGATTTTCCTCCGCCTGATTTTTAACATGAAAATAGATACTTGTCTGGTTGCCGAAGATCTTGGTGAATCCGCGGACATCCTCTCCCGTCCAGCTTTTGTTCATTTCTCCATAGGCGCCAAAGGTACTGCTCATTAAGTCATAAGCAGACCGGATCCCCTCTACCTGGAAGCGATGAGGGTGGAGGGTCACATAGACCTCACCGGTTACATGGGCCTGCGTACTTTCTAAAAAAGCTTCCATGTCCCGCATTACGGGATCCAGGATCTGGCCTTCATGTAGCCAGTTGCCATAAAACTGGGCAATCTGATCTTTCCACATCAGCTGCCATTTGGTCAATACATGTTTTTCAAGGGCATGGTGTGCTTTGACGATCACAACAGGGGCTGCTGCCTCAAAGCCCACCCGGCCCTTAATGCCGATAATGGTATCACCGGTGTGAATATCCCGGCCAATGCCAAAAGGGGCTGCAATATTTTGCAGGGCAATGATAGCTGCTGCGGGATGATCAAACTGCTGCTCATTGATACCTTTTAATTCTCCTTGTTCAAATTTCAAGGTAACCTGCTCCGGTGCTGTTTTTGTAATGGGAGTAGGAAAGGCTTCATCGGGCAGAAACTGATGCGAGGTCAACGTTTCCGCTCCCCCGACAGAAGTGCCCCATAATCCCTTGTTGACGGAATACTTCGCTTTTTCAAAATTCATGTCCACCCCTTTTTCCTGAAGATACCTGATCTCTTCCGCTCTGCTCAGCTTCATGTCCCGGATGGGGGTAATGATTTCTATTCCCGGTGTCAATACCTGGAAGATCATATCGAAACGGACCTGGTCGTTACCTGCTCCGGTACTGCCATGAGCAATCGCGTCAGCGCCTATCTCTTTAGCATAATGGGCTATGGCTAAGGCCTGGCTCATCCGTTCTGCACTTACACTAAGCGGGTAAGTGTTATTTTTAAGAATATTCCCATAGACCAAAAAACGAATTACGTTCTGATAATAGTCCTTTACTGCATCTACTGTATGATGCGTTAGTACGCCTAAATTCAGGGCACGGGTTTCGATTTCTTCTAATTCAGAGGCATCGAACCCACCGGTATTGACAACGATGGAATGCACTTCATAGCCTTTATCTTCTGTAAGGTATTTTACACAGAAAGAGGTGTCCAGGCCACCACTAAAACCTAATAACACTTTTTTACGCATAACGGGTCTTTTGCGCTGCTTGAAGCAGACAGGTTTTTAAAATATCTGAAAGAATAACTGAAGAATACTTTTGCTTTTTTTCTTGTCGTTCTTCTTTAGTAATACATGTTTTTTGAAGCGTAGCCAGCGTTCAAATAATTTAAAATTGCTTTTAAACGTTCTTCTCCTGCGTACACCGGGAGCGGGTCCGGGTGCTGTGCCTAAGGCCGGCTTGGGTTTTTTGGCATCCACCGGATCATACAGCATTGCAGTGCAAAGGCAGTTTTTTCTACCCTTCGACATCAATATGTCATAATTCACACAACTTTTACAACCGGACCAGAATTGTTCATCGTTTGTCAGCTCGGAATAGGTCACGGGTTCGTAACCCAGGTCCGAATTGATCTTCATCACTGCAAGACCGGTGGTAAGACCGAAGATCTTGGCATGAGGATACTTGATCCTGGAAAGCTCGAATATTTTGTGTTTAATGGCGGTTGCAGCGCCGGATCCGCGATATTTAGGCGATACGATCAGGCCGGAGTTGGCTACGAACTGGTCGTGTCCCCAGGCTTCAATATAACAGAAGCCTACCCAGTCGCCGGAAGTGGTCGTAGCAATAACTGCTTTCCCCTCCGTCATCTTTAGGCGGATATAGTCCGGACTGCGATGTGCAATCCCTGTGCCACGTGCTTTAGCAGAAGCAGCCATCTCTTCCGAAATGATCTCGGCGAAGAATACATCTGCTAAAGTGGCCACCTTTACCATGATGGGTAATTGGTCCACTTCTGTAGAAATTTAAAAATAAAAAATATGGATACGGGCACATAAGTACAACGGTACGTTATGTGTAATTCGGAAATACAGCCTTATTTAAGGATAAGGGATGTTGATTTAAATGCGCGGTCGTCGCATAAGATACATAAAGACAGGATACCCAATAGAGAAAACATCCGCCTCAAGGCAGGAATGAAAAGCGATAAGCTTTATATGGGGATTGTTTTTTTTCAACTTCAGTTCTGCGTTAAAAAATGATTGTAAATTGTCTTTAGTTCAAAGAAGATGCAAAAGTATGTATTTTTCAATATACAATGGATTTTTTGGTTTTTTTTTTGAAAATAATGCTTCGGAGAGAAGCCCTGCCGGTCCCGGATGCCCGGATTATCCCGCTAAGTCTATTGCAAGAGGATATTTTGCAATGGATTATAAAGAAATAATCCAAAAACCTATATTTGCCTTTATTCCTATAAAACAAAGAAAAATTTCGCCATGGTGTTTTCAAAAAGGTTTTTCATATGGGTGATGTGCCTGGCGGCGCTTGCCTGTGGTAACGATAAGGCAGGCAAGGAGAGAAAGCATAAGATGGACAAGGCGGCGCTTGCGCTTACTGCGGATACGGTGATTAAGGGGACATTTAATACCCAGTCGGGTATCCCTATGGATTCATCAGCTATTGATGGGTTTTTGGGTAAATATCCTGATTTTTCGAATTACCGTAGTGATTTTTACCAGTTTTACAATAATGTTTCTTTCCAGTATGTATGGTATGATAAAGGCGGGTTGATTGAATATGCCCAGGTATTGGTTTCCAAACTGGAAAATGTAGCAGACGAAGGGGTACAACTCAAGATCCCTTACAAACAGCATTTGGATAGCCTGATCAATGTCTCCAGGACAGAAGAACAAACAAAGCCCGATCTTGATCTGGAATTGATGCTTTCAGCACAATATTTCTACTATGCCCATAACCTCTGGGGAGGTACTGAGGTCAGTAAGGCGGAAAGCCTGCAATGGTATATCCCCCGTAAGAAATTGTCCTACTCCGGCTTATTGGAACGTTATCTTTCGGATAAAAGCATCGCTGCTGTAGAAGAAGCGGCAGTTACGCCGCAATACAGCGCTATGAAAAAGGCGTTGTTTCAGTACCGGAAGATTGAAGGTGCTGATATCGAAATTCCTGCCATTAAGAAAAGCTTGCGTATTGATGATTCTTCAGCAGTGATTACTTTGATCAAACAACGCTTGGCGCAACTGGGAGACCTGGAGCAGGCGGATAGCAACGGCCGCTATACACCGGATGTAGCCCATGCGGTGAACAATTTTAAAAGCAGGCATGGATTAAAGCCGGACTCTGTCATCAACAGTGAGATGGTTGTCCAGCTGAATGTTCCTGTTAAGGACAGGATCGGCCAGATAGTGGTCAATATGGAAAGGCTACGCTGGATTCCTGTAGGCGATGATACCGAAGAATTGATCCTGGTAAATGTTCCGGAGTATAAGTTGCATTATTATAAGCATGGCAGGCATGACTGGTCCTGTAACGTAGTGGTCGGCTCGGTCATCAATAAAACCGTTATTTTTAGCGGGGAGCTGCAATACGTGGTGTTCAGCCCTTACTGGAACGTACCTCAGAGTATCATCAATAAAGAAGTGAAGCCGGGAATGAAACGTAACGCCAATTACCTGCAACGGCATAATATGGAATGGAACGGAGGACGGGTACGGCAGCGCCCCGGCCCTTCTAATTCATTGGGCCTGGTCAAATTCCTGTTCCCCAACAGCAATAATATATACCTACATGATACCCCTTCGAAGTCCTTATTCAGCAGGGAAGACCGGGCATTCAGCCATGGATGTATCCGGGTAGCCCAACCCCGGGAATTGGCGATACGGGTATTGCAACAGGACTCTACCTGGACGCCGGAGCGGATAGATAAGGCTATGCATGCCGGCAAAGAACAGTACGTTATCCTGAAACGAAAAATACCGGTTTATATAGGCTACTTTACTTCCTTTATAGATGAAGAAGGTCGGGTGAATTTCAGAAAGGATGTGTACAAAAAGGATGAAGCACTTTTGAATTTATTGATGACAGAGTAGCAGCTATTTTTTGACCGGGTAAGATCGTTAGGGCTCCAGCTCCAGACTCCAGCGCATCTCCTAATTCCGCTGCTTTCTCTAGGCGCTATATCTGGTGGAAACACAGAGGCCCGGTCTGAACAATTGTCCAAACCGGGCCTCTGCATTCAGCAAATCAGTAAATACTATTTAATCACAAATTTAACAGCGTCCTTCAGGCCGGAATTATGATTGGCAAGAAGGTAATAGATGCCGGCGCTCAAGTGGGCTACATCTATTTTATTTGTCCCTTTTCCAAGATCCTGGCTGATGACCTGTTGTCCTAATGCATTGGTAATAATGACCGATGTATAGCCATTCTGATTATCAATATTTAAAATACTGCTTACAGGATTCGGATACACTTTGATAGCACTTTCAGGGGTAGCTCCTTTAATGCTGCTGGGATCCGGAATGATGCTCTCCACCGTATTGGTCACAATTGCGGGGTTAACATCAAAGAAGATATGGGCAGTATTGGTAATTGAGGTTAAGGGGCTGAGGTCTGATTTTGCCTTTACCTGGTAGATGACGAAACCTTTATTGGTTTCCGGATGATCTTTGTCGGCCAACTTAATGTCATTGAAGTCAAAACGTATGATTTTGCTGCCTTCAAAAGCCACCGGATTGGTTGCTACCATGTGGGAACTGCTCAACACTTTAAAGGTAGAAACATCCAGATTTGAAGATAAGGTGTCTATAATATGGATGTTGAAGGCCGTATCATTACCCAGGTTCTCAAAATTAATGGTATAGGTCAATAAAGTTCCGGGTGCAATGTTTCCGGCAGGGCTTACGGTTTTATCATTAGGATCATACGCAGCTCTGAGGGTATCTGTAAAAGTAAAGCTGTTATTATCGGGTTGGATATCACCGGTAGTGGGGGATATATGGGTGGTGTGGGTAGCTGTGTCCCCCAAAGTAAGCGTACCGACCGGGTTGAGTATTACACCGATATAAGAAGCGTTAGTGCCCCCCAGGTTTAAGTCCCAGCTTATCGTTTGTCCGGATACAGAAGTAGGAGTTACGCTTGCAGAGGCAAAGGAATATTTGGGGCTGATATTCAAAGTCAGGGTACCACTTTTAGGGGTACATGCTGAATTTCCGGTATTGATCTGTAAATGGGAATTGCTTACGGTTCTCAGGAATCCCGTCATATAAGTGCTTAAATCAAAGTCAGTGAAGCTCGTATTGCATTCGAAACCAAATTGAAAGCGGCTCGACATGAAGTACGTGGTGTCGAGTCTGAATTTGAAGGGGCTGCTGGCACTGGGGCAAACCAAATTATAGCCTGTATTGGCCGTTAAGGGATGTAGACTGTATTCTGAGGTAGCGTCCGGGTCGGGTATGGAGTACAGAAAACTACCCAGGGACACTATGGTGTCCACAGCTATATTATTCTTCCTGAGTTCAATAAACACGGGAGTCGTAATATTTTGATCTCCACTGTCATATGTGCAATTGGCATCGTTTCGTTTGTAGGTATGACCCCATATAGTCTGACACATGGCCTGTAGGGCGACCTTTGCCGTATCTGTAGGGTTGTTGTTATTGTCCATCAGTACGGCCATAACATGGTAAGTGCCGGCACTTGTATACGTATGGATGTCGTTGAAATAGCTGCCGTTTATTGCTTTGGTGCTCGAAGAACCGTCTCCCCAATAAGTGGTTACAGACATGCCCGTAGAGGAGTTCGTAATCTGACTTTGAATACCCGTTAGGTATTGGCCGGAAGAGGCAATATAACAGCTATCAAAACTGTACAAGCCGCCGAATTTTGGCGATTGTGAAAATCCTTCCTGGTGAAAGGCGACCAGGATGAGGCTAAAAAAGAATAATTGTTTCAGCATAATTAATGGTTTTAACATGAAGAAATGAATGTTTTGTATTACCTGTCCCTAAGACAGCACCTAACAGCAAAAACCCTTAGTCGCTGTTGTAGATATTTTATGCTCATGTTTTACCTGTTATATAACAGGGGCACAAGACGTTGCAGCTTGTCCTGGGAATAGGTCTGACAATTACCCGGCGAGCTCTACCTTTACGTTCCCGATGCGTAATTTCTCTATAGAGAGCACCGTAAAATCAAAATCGCCATAGCTGATGCGTTCATTGATCGTAGGAAATTTGCCTCCGATTTCAAGAACCAGTCCGGCTACGGAATCACTTTCTCCCCTGATTTCGTCAAAAGTTTCAAAAGGAACGCCCACGGCACGACACATGTCATTGATCAGCATTTTTCCATCAAATATGAAATTATTGTCGTCAATTTTCCGGTAGTTGGATTCATCTTCATCAAATTCATCCCGGATGTCCCCAATGATTTCTTCCATGATATCTTCCAGGGTAACAATACCGGAGGTACCTCCAAATTCATCTACGACTATAGCAAAATGAATCCGTTTTTGTTGAAACTCATGCAGCAGATCTTCAATAAGCTTTTGCTGATGAATGAAATAGGCCGGGCGTATAAGGGTATGCCAGTCAAACTCATCAATTTCCGTATAGGGCAGGAAGTCTTTGGTATGGATCATACCCGTTATCTCGTCAATATTCTTTTTATACACAGGCATTCGGGAATAACCTGCTGCCAGTATTTTATCCCGGACCTTGGGGAAGGACCAGCTTTCCCGGATGGCGCTTACATCCAACCGGGGATGCATGATCTGCTTCACCGTGATGCTTCCGAACTTCATGATCCCTTTGAAGATGTCGACTTCTTCCCGGGTCGCAGTGTGGCCCATGCTTAGTTCTACAGTCTCTTCAAATTCGCGGCTATCTATATCCAGTGTCCGGCGCCGGACCTTTTTCTGATTCTTGTAGTCGCTGGAATCGGTAAGCATGTCTGCAGCCGGCCGGAAAATGCTGAACATTACCTTGACGATCGGCGCGGAGAAAAGCG
The DNA here is from genome assembly GCA_964519735.1 of uncultured Taibaiella sp. Lineage (GTDB taxonomy): Bacteria > Bacteroidota > Bacteroidia > Chitinophagales > Chitinophagaceae > Taibaiella. The sequence continues at coordinate 10,216 of CAZFKK010000021.1, read as the reverse complement.
CCAGCCTGACATTATTCTGCCTGGCATAAACCTTTGGCAGAATTTCACCAAATAGCAATAAGGGAAAGGTGATGCCTAACAAGATAAGCACAAATGTTAAAATAGGGTGTTGCTGAGGCGGCAGGAAAATATGCGTCATATAATTGGTCGCTATAATCACTGTTATGGCCAGGGTATATTTAGAGGCCCGGAGGGTGGACAAAAGTAATTCCGGGTTGTCCAGCAATTGAATCACCTGCCTTGAGCCAGGCTGCTCTTTGGTCTTCAGGTAATTGATATCCTTTACTTTTAGGGTAAAAAAAGCGACCTCAGCACCTGCGGCGATAGCGGCCAGGAACCAGAGACAAAGGATCAGAACTATAAACGCCGTTAAATGTGTAGCGGGCAAAATAACCGGTGCGTCTAACAGGACGGCCGTAAATACTTTTTGCATAATCGTGACAAATATCGGTAAATAATGATGCAATGCGAAACATTATAAGGGATATGTATGTTCCTTCTTATTTTTCTTCTTTAAATATGCCTGCCCTTGAAAAAAGCGGGTAAACAGCCGTATTCCCAACCGGGGCTCCCGGTTTATAGGCATCATAGAACTGATCCGGGGACCAAAGAATCAGTTCTATAGGAAGGGAAGGGGCGGGGGATGGCCATCGCTGTCTTCAGGATTGTTTCCAAAATTTATCTTGTCTGCAGAGGGTGTAGTTTTTGTTTCGATAGTATGATGGGTTTGATCAGTAAAAAATTCATGGTCTTTGCGTCGCTCCAGCATGACCAGGTTTTCTCCTACGATTTCGGTCTGGAACCTCTTGTTTTTATCTTTGTCCTCCCAGTTACGGGTTCGTAGCCTGCCTTCTATATAGATGAGGCTACCTTTATGAAGGTATTTGCCAGCGAGTTCAGCCAGGCCCCGCCATAAAACTATAGTATGCCATTCTGTTTCTGAGATGACATTCCCATTCCTCTCTTTGCGCATTTCGGTGGTGGCCAGGGGGAATTTGGCAACAGGAATCTCTCCATCAATATATTGTATATCCGGGTCACGACCCAGGTTGCCCACCAATGTTACTTTGTTTACACCTCTCATTTTACAGTTCGTTTTTAGTCATGAATAAAATATTCTCTATTTGTTAACCTGCAGCTAAAAGTACTTTTTTCTATTCAAAAAAGAAAGAATTGTTTTAGGAAAAGCATAATTTTTTATGGAAATCTTGGGGATCCAGATTCCATGCAACATTTTTTCAGGAAATGAAGCCATAGGAACCGGGTAAAAATGGCTGATAATGAGCTGGTGAGTTAATCGTTGCCGGTTGGAGAATACGGCCCGGGGCAGATCGCTGCTGAAGGATTGTAAGGATTGCCAAAAAGGACTATCTGCGATAGCTCCATCCCATTCTACCAGGTGAAATTCATATAAACCTTGCCAGATATCCTTGCCCGTTCGCTGTTGAATATAAACGGAATCATCGGTTTGTAATATGAAATAATGAAAATGCCGCTCCTTTACAGCTATTTTCTTATTTTTTACCGGGAGTACCTGGATCAACTCCTGCTGATAGGCAATGCATTGTGAAGATAAAGGACATTCAGGGCAGTTGGGGGTCCTGGGCTTGCATACCAGGGATCCGAAGTCCATGATGGCCTGGTTGTAAGCGCCGGGCTGCGCTGGCTCCAGCAAGCTGTCGGCCAGGCGCTGGAACTGTTTTTTGCCTTCTGTACTGTCAATAGGGGTTGCGATCCCAAAGTAGCGGGATAGTAACCGGTACACATTACCGTCAACCACTGCATGAGGCAACCCGAATGCAAAGGAGGCAATGGCTGCCGCGGTATAGTCGCCAATCCCCTTTAGGGCCCTTATGCCCTCATAAGTGTCCGGGAAGGCACCTTTATTGTGCCGGCTCAGCTCCCGGGCGGTATAAAGTAAGTTCCTGCAGCGGTTATAATAACCTAAGCCTTGCCAAAGCCGGAATACTTCATCATCCGGCGCTGCTGCGAGACTATCGATATCAGGGTATTGCGTCACAAACCGCTCGTAATAAGGAGTGCCTTGTTCTGCACGTGTTTGTTGCAAAATGATTTCTGAAAGCCATATTTTATAAGGATCTCCTGTATTTTTCCAGGGTAGCCGGCGATTATTCTCTTCGAAATGCCATTGAAGTAACGGGAGTGTAAAGTGTTGGTAATTATTTGTAGAAGAAGGCATGAAAGGGACTTAGCTTGCCAAAGATAACCATATTTACCTTAACTTTACCTGCTGAATTACTTGTTGAAATAAACAATTGAGACCATGGCACGATTAGGAATTTTGTTGGTTATATCATGGCTGTTGCTACCGGGTTTTCGAGTGAGCGCCCAAAAGGAAATTGCCAAAGAAGAACTTTTGGAGTTGAGCCGTTTGGAAGATTCCTTATCCTTTTATGCCGATTCGATGAATTATGCTATGATCCCGGAGGAAAGGATCGGCTACTGCATGGAGTTTGCCCGCCATCTGAAATCGGCGCTGGCACTGCCGGGCTCTTTTTATTACCCTTTTAAGAAGCTGGAAGATAAAATACATATCCTGTACCCGGAAGATAGGAAATTTCGTATCATAAATTGGTTGGTAGCACCTTCTGAATATTTACGCCGGTATTATGGTGTGGTCCAGCCGGCAGGTAAGGAAAGCCGGTATTATCCCATGATTGATTATTCTGAAAAGTTTAATAAAAATGAAGAGACGCTGATTTCCGGCGGCGACCAGTGGTATGGTTGTGAATATTACCGGATCATGAGTTATACTGCCCAGGGTCAATCACTCTACCTGCTTTTCGGCTTTAGTTCCAATGGGATGGCCAGCAACAAAAAAATACTGGATGTGCTCTCTTTTACACCGGATGGCCCTGTTTTTGGCGCCCCGGTATTTTTTGTGCCGGATGCAAGCGGCCAAAGACTGGTGCAGCAAAGCCGTATGATATTAGAGTATAAAAAAAATGTACAGGTTTCCCTCAATTATGATGCGGATAAAAAAATGATCATGTTTGACCGGTTGGTCTCTGAAATTAATGACCCCCGGCGTAAAAATACTTATATCCCGGGGGGGCAGACCGATGGGTTGCGTTGGGAAAATGGTCGCTTTGTCTATGTCCGGGACGCTATGCCCATTATGAAGCTGCAGGATGGGCAGGCACCCATTAATGGTGTGTTAGGGGGAAGGTAAAGGATAATAATTGTTACGATCACTATGAATTTTTATTTGTTCACCTAGTATAATCCTATATTGAACTCCTGCATTTATGGCTTCTGCTAAGATATGGAAATTAAAACAGTCTGATGAAGCTATTGCCCGTCATATTGAAGACGCATTAAGTATTCATCCTGCTCTTTGCAGGCTGCTTGCTTTAAGAGGTATTACGGATTTTGAAAGTGCAAAAGCATTTTTCAGGCCATCGCTGGAGGCCGTCCATGATCCCTTCCTGATGAAAGGAATGGAGCAGGCCGTTTCCCGGGTGCTGCTGGCGATGGAACGCCGGGAAAAAATCATGGTTTATGGTGATTATGATGTAGATGGCACAACTGCAGTTGCCGTGGTTTACTCGTTTTTAAGTAAAAATTTCCCCGGCGCATCTGTTACTTTTTATGTGCCGCATCGGTACAGGGAAGGGTATGGTATCTCTACTCAAGGTATCGATCAGGCCGTCACGATGGGTGTTTCTTTGATGATCACCCTGGATTGCGGTATCAAATCTGTAGATAAAATAGCGTATGCTGCGGAGCAGGGCATCGATGTCATTGTTTGTGATCACCATACGCCGGATGATCACCTGCCTGCGGCTATTGCGATCCTTAATCCCAAACAGCAGGATTGTTCCTATCCTTTTAAAGAGTTGAGCGGATGCGGCATCGGCTACAAACTTATTGAAGCCATTGCATGGCGCCTGCAATTCTGCATGTCGTCTGTAACGCGTTACCTGGACCTGGTGGCTACAAGCATAGCGGCAGATATCGTGCCGATGAATGGAGAAAACCGGATTTTAGCTTATTACGGACTTAAGAGAGCTAATGAAGATCCCTGCCTGGCCTTACAAACACTTAAGGATATTTCAGGGATGACCAGGCCATTCACTATAGCAGACCTTGTATTCATTATTGCACCGCGTATTAATGCAGCAGGACGGATGGATGACGCCCGGAAAGCTATAGAATTATTTATAGAAGAAGAGGAAATCCGCTCCAAAGAATTAGCTCAATTGCTTCATGCGGATAACTTTGACCGGAAAGAGATTGATAAAAATATGACAGAGGAGGCCCTGGGCCTGTTACAGCAGGAAACTACGTTAGCCCCTACCCGTTCCACCATATTATTCCAGCCTCATTGGCACAAAGGAGTGGTGGGCATTGTCGCCTCCCGGCTTATCGATCATTATTACCGGCCAACGATCGTACTTACCGAGTCTAATGGCAAAGTGACGGGCTCTGCACGATCGGTAAGCGGATTTAATATTTATGAGGCCATTCATCAATGTGGGGACCTGCTGGAAAATTACGGCGGACATTTTTTTGCCGCAGGAGTTACCCTGCATCCGGACAACCTGAAATCTTTCTGTGAAAAATTTGAAGGGATCGTCAGCACAACGATCCAGCCCGAATCTTTGTACCCTGAGATCAATATTGATGCAGCCATATCTTTAAAGGATATCACCCTGAGTTTTTATAATATACTTCACCAGTTTGAGCCTTTTGGGCCGTATAACCTAAGGCCGGTATTTCTCAGTCGCGGGGTGCGGGATTATAAAGGCTACAGCCGGGTCGTCAAAGAGGCACATATTCGGTTTGTGGTTCACCAGGATGGGGCCTCTATTACCGGTATTGGCTTTGGACTGGCGGCTAAATTTGATTTATTGAGTAATGGAAAGCCTATAGACCTGGTATATACTATTGAAGAAAATGAATGGAATGGTAATAAAAACCTGCAATTGAAAGTAATAGATATTCGGGCATCCGAAGATCAGATACCTTAAATTTTAATATAATTTCTATGGATGTTAAGATAGAACCGGGTTGGAAAGCGCAACTGGCTTCAGAATTCGAGCAACCTTATTTTCATAATATAGTAGCTTATTTAAAAACGCAAAAGGCAGCCGGCAAGGTCGTTTATCCACCTGGCCCCCTGATCTTCAATGCGTTTGATCTTACCCCATTTGATCAGGTAAAGGCTGTATTACTGGGCCAGGACCCTTATCATGGTGCCGGGCAGGCACACGGACTTTGTTTTTCCGTACAAAAAGGCATTAAGCCTCCACCTTCCCTGGTAAATATATACCAGGAATTAAAAAGTGATATCGGTTTTCAGCCCCCTGCTCATGGTTGCCTGGAAGACTGGGCAAAACAAGGACTATTGATGCTCAACGCCTCACTCACGGTAGAAGCAGGACAGCCCATGTCGCATAGTAAAATCGGCTGGGAACAGTTTACGGATGCCGTTATTCGTACCCTTTCGGAAAAAAGAACAGGTATTGTATTTCTTTTATGGGGCCGTTTTGCCCAGCAAAAGGAAGTATTGATTGATACACAGAAGCATTTTGTGCTCAAGGCTGCACATCCATCCCCTTTTTCGGCGCATTCGGGGTTTTTAGGATGTAAACATTTCAGCAAGACAAACCAGCTCCTCGCCCGGCAGGGTATTCCCCCGATAGACTGGACGCTGGAATAACATTATTTTTTACCATGGAAAAGCTCAGAATCGATAAATATCTTTGGTCCATACGCGTGTTCAAAACACGAAGTGTGGCAACAGCCGCCTGTGCTTCCGGCAAGGTTAGGTTTGAGGGTGCGGCAGTCAAAGCCTCCAGGCAGGTTCATGTAGGAGAGCGTTATGAGATCAGGGCGGCGGAGCGGAAGTGGGTGATCGAGGTGACTGCTTTATTATACACGAGGCGTACTTATGCTGAGGCGATACAGCATTATGTGGATCATACTCCCGATGAGGACAAATTGGGTTATCAGCAGGAGGCATCCAGTTTCTTTACAGGAAAACGCCAAAGTAAAGTAGGGAGGCCTACGAAAACACAACGCAGGGATTGGGAAGATTTTATGGGGGACTAAAATAAATCCTGATAATTCTCCTTTTTTTTCTTGAAAAAAGCTATCTTGCTTGCGGCTTATTATGTTTTTTTTATAGACAAATTTAATACGAGCGGAAATTTTCTTCCTTATGATTAAAAATAAATGTACTCAGTTACTTTCAGGATTGCTCTTGTTATGTACGCTGAATAGTTATGCAGGCAACCAAAATTACTGGACGCACTTTCAAAGCAAAGCAGCGCCCTCTATATTATCTATGGCTGTTCCTCCGCAGGATTATGCTGTTTTTACGCTCGACCAAACGAGCATGAAACAATTTTTGGGCAGTCTGAGTGACCGCAGTGAAGAGGGACAATATATTATGTTGCCGGATCCCGGTAACCGGTTGCGTCGTTTTAAGGTATGGAGTACTTCTGTCATGGAGCCTGCTCTTGCAGCTAAATACCCGGAAATCAGGACTTTCACTGCAGTTGCGGAAGATGATCCTTCCGTTATGGCCAAGCTGGATTATACAGAATATGGCTTCCGGGCTATGGTGTATAACGGGGCGGAAACTTACCTGATAGATCCTTATAGTAATACCGGCGATGGTTATTATATGGCATTTTATAAAAAAGATTATTTAACTGCATTTCACGCTGGTAACAGTGTAGCTGATCCTCAAACCAGGGATTTACCAGGGCAGGGTTCCCCCCTGGAGATTACCGGAGGTGGCACTGCTGCCCGTACTAACGGGGACTTACGCCGGGTATACCGGCTGGCTATTTCATGCGCGGGGGAGTATGCTCATGCCGTAGCAGGGGCCGGAGCGTCCAAATCACAGGTCATGGCAAAAATTGTCTCTACAGTGAACCGTGTAAACGGTGTTTATGAATCGGAACTTTCTGTTTCTTTGACCATGATTGCCAATAATGATATTGTTGTTTATAATAATCCGGCAACCGATCCTTATGAGTGTAATACCAATTTAATTTGCCTTATTGATGAAGTTGAAGCCAGCCTGACCACTGTTTTAGGCAATCAGAATTATGATATCGGTCATGTATTGTGTACTGCCGGAGGGGGAATGTCGGACCTCGGGGTGGTATGCGGAGCCGATGGTGTCAAGGCAAGAGGGGTAAGTACTTCCGGAGGACCGGAAGATATTGATAACCTGTTGCATGAAATAGGGCGGCAGTTCGGTGCGAACCGCACTTTTAATGCCGCAACGGGCAATTGCAATGAAAATGGTAATGAAGGTACGGCTTATGAGCCGGGTGCGGGTACCACGATCATGTCCTATGCAGGCTTATGCAACCCTAACAATGTGGGGTCCAAAGGACACTATTTTCATGTGGCCAGCCTGCGGGAGATCACCGTTTTTCTGAAAGATAAAGGAGCTACCTGCGGTTCTGTAAATGCAGGTACTAATCCCATATCGCTTCCCAATGTAGCCGATTCTTTTACTATTCCGAAAAATACTCCTTTTGAATTGGAAGCCCCTGTAGCCATGCCGCTGCAAGCAACCGCAAAAGTGACCTATTGCTGGGAACAATATGACCTTGGTAATTTTGAAGGGGTGGAAGCATCTGCCGGAAATGCCACAAAGGGGCCTATTCTGAAGAGCTATCTGCCTGATACCAACAGGGTCAGGTCTTATCCCTCCCTGGCAAGGATCCTTGATGGATCTTATGCTGCTCCGGGGGAACGGTTGCCTCTGGTCGGACGTGTTGTGAATTTCAAGCTTACCGCCAGAAGTCTTTACCAGGGCTGGGGTACCTTTAATTCTATGGACAGCCTGGTGAAAATAACAGTCGCCGGCTCCGGCCCTTTCCGGGTAACTTCCCAGACCTCAAAACCTGTCTGGAATCCCGGCGAGCAGCAAACGATCACCTGGAGTGTTGGCGGCAGTGATCAGGCCCCTATAAATTGTAAATATGTGAGCATCTTTCTTTCCTATGATGACGGTAAGACCTTCCCGGACCAACTGGTATCCAATGCGCTCAATAACGGATCTTACACGATTACTGTTCCCAGTATGATCCTGGCTACGAAACAAGGCAGAATTAAAATAAAGGGCAGTGGAAATATTTTCTTCGATATTAATAAAGCCGCGATTACGATCAATGGAAACCTGACGGGCATTAAGGAAGCTCCTTTCTTTGAATCCCTGAATGTTTTTCCTAATCCTGCTACAGATCATATTCATATCCAGCATACGGACGGGAATTTGTATGATGCATCACTAAACGTGGTTTTATATAATGCAATCGGGCAGAAAGTATGGCAAGGTACACTGACGGGCAGCCAGTTGTCCATTCCTACAGGAAGCTGGTCCAGAGGTAATTATTGGATTCACCTTATCAATGAAAAAGAGGGCACGAAAGCTACCCGCCAGGTTGTTTTGCGATAAGTAAAAAGTAAAATAGTTATCCTCATTATTTGTTGTGATAACATAGAAATTAAATGTATCCAAAGTGTTTCTTTTTTCCCCCGGGAAAGGAGAAACACTTTTTTTAATATGGAAATATTAGCTGGGAAAGAAGGAAATGGAACGATACTTGTTTATAACAATTACATCCTATTTTTGCATGATTCCGGTGTTTTCATGAAGCTTGCTTTACCTTATGCCCGGCAATCGATGAACCAGAAGGGACACAGGATGCAGCAATCTCTGTGACTCCTATTATCCATAAATAACGATTCAGACGGTATGAAATTGTTTGCTAAGAGGTTTTTCAGGGCGTTTTTGCAGGGCCTGGTCATTCTTGGGCCTATCGGGGCCACAGCATATGTCATTTATAAGGGCTTCATCTTTATAGATAGCCTTATTCCCGGTGCGGAAAAGATAGCCCCCGGTATAGGATTCGTTTCTGTTATCCTGATTATCTCTATTGTAGGCTATCTGGGTACCCGCTTCTTATTTGGCCGTTGGCTGGTAGAGGCTTTTGGATTTTTGCTCGAACATACCCCGGGTATCAAACATGTCTACTCGGCGATAAAAGATGTTTTAGATTCCTTTATGGGAGATAAAAAAAAGTTCAACAACCCGGTATGGGTCCGGACTCAGGATACTCCTGAAATATGGCGCATTGGTTTCCTTACCCAGAAAGAGCTTAAAGATATTGGGCAGGAAGGAATGGTAGCCGTTTATTTGCCTCATTCTTATGCTATTTCAGGATGGGTCGTTGTCGTTAAGCTGGCACATACAAAACCGGTAACCGGGATGAATGCTGCAGAAGCTATGAAATTTGCCGTAAGCGGCGGGGTCGCAGGAATAGGGAATACGGTATGACACTAGAATTTATGGAGCAGTACGGTAGCATAAGCCATCACGCCTTCTTCCCGGCCTACAAATCCCATATGTTCCGTGGTCGTCGCTTTTATCGCAATGTTATCCCGGTCTATACCTAATGTAGCAGCAATGGCCTCCTTCATCTTGTCGATATGAGGTTTTATTTTAGGCTCCTGGAGGCAGATCGTGCTGTCTATGTTGACTACATCATACCCCTTTTCTTTGATCATATGATAGCAACGGCGCAATAAGACTTTGCTGTCTATCCCCTTATATACCGGATCCGTGTCGGGAAAGTGAGTCCCGATATCACCGAGGCTTAAGGCACCCAGGAGGGCATCCGTGATCGCATGCAGTAATACATCGGCATCGGAGTGGCCTATGGCCCCTTTAGGATGCTCCAGTTGAATCCCACCGAGCCAAAATGGGATGCCTTCTTCCAGTCTATGAAAATCAATACCGTTTCCTATGCGTAAGTTCATAATGTTTCCCTGCGAATGCCAATCGTGGCATGAAATAAAATACGAAAATACAAAAGCCACACCTAATTGAAAAATAGAAGTGTGGCTTTAAATAACAAGGTTAAAATAACTTCACTTTTTGCCTGTCTTTCATTAAGCTAGGTAAGGTGATAAGCCATTCAATACCAAAAACAACCAATTAATCATACTGCCGGCTTATCACCTTAGTTTCTTATATTTCCCCGGAGGGATAATGTTTAGCTTTTCTTAGCAATCGCTCCTTTGTCAAAATCAAATGTCAGGGAGAAACGCAATGTATTGGACAAGGGGTTACGTGCTATACCGGAACCTGAAGGAACCAGGTAGGAAAAGTTCAGGCCGAATACATTATATTTTACACCAAGCCCGCAGGTGAAATACTGGC
>CAZFKK010000020.1:0-19330 GCA_964519735.1 uncultured Taibaiella sp. | reverse complement strand
TTCAGTTCCAGGTATTTATTGATGATAGCTACCGTCAGCTCTTTCGGGGTGCTGAGCAAGGCGATAATGCCGTAACGGCGCAGCTCTTTGACGATTTGTTTCTTTTCAAAATCAAAACGGTCCGCGATTGTTTTGATATAAATGCCTTCTATAGAATCAGGATGTTCTTCATGGATTTCCTTCAATAAGGTATTGCTGAAAAAAACAACGCATAGCAGGTGCCTGGACGCCAGTTTACGCAGGTAGGGCAGTTGCCTTTCTAAAGAAGCCATCGTTTCAAAATTGGTGAAGAGCAGTAAGAAGCTTCTCTGCGTTATTTTTCGGAAAACACTGGCAGCCAGTACTTCCAGGTTGCTTTCTTCAAATTGGGTGGTTTGCCGGTAAAGCAATTCATTGATATGATGCAGTTGCGTACTTGCTCCCCGGGCAGGAAGCAGGTCATTCAATTTGGCGCCGAAGGTGATCAATCCTGCACGGTCCTGTTTGAGTAAGGCAACGTTTAAGAAGGCTAAAGTAGCATTAATAGCATGATCCAGCAGGCTCATGCCGTCAAAAGGCATTTTCATGCTGCGTCCTTTGTCAATAAGGCAATAGACCTGCTGGCTGCGTGTATCAATATAATTATTGACCATAAGGCTGCCTTTTCGGGCAGTGGCCTTCCAGTTGATACTACGGAGATCATCTCCCTTTACATATTCTTTTATCTGTTCAAACTCAAGGCTATGCCCTATGCTCCGGGTTTTCTTAATGCCTGCAAAATGAGTATTGTCGCTTAAAGCCAGCAACTGGTACTGGCGCAGATACTTTATGGACGGATAAACCTTTACTGCATGTCCGGTAGCATTGCTGAACCGCCGCTGTACCAGGCGCAGGGGGCTGCTCACATAACATAATAGCCTGCCAAAGGTGTACACGCCACGGGTATAAGGTTTTAATAGATAGGAGGAACCAGTGGGCTCCCCGGAAGTTAAAGATAAAGTCAGCCCGAAATCCCTGTTTTGCAATTGTATGGGCAATTCATCGATAATATTCACATGAACATGGAAGGGGTAAGTACTGTATAGGTTGATCCTGATCTCATTTTCATCCCCCAGGTTCATGCGTACAGGCACTTCCCTGCTGGCCCGGACTGCATATTTGCTTAAAAACAATAGAGAATAATCTGTTGCTGTAGCTATCGTGGCAAGAAGGAAATACAATAGGGCAAAGGGGAGCAGGAAAGGAAGGAAGAAGGTGACTAGAAAAAACAAGGCGCAGGTGCCCATCAATAAATACCAATGGCCGGAGATAAACAGGTCTCCTAAATAACGTTTGCCCATTCCGCAAAGATGTATAAAAAATTAAAGTCCTTTTTTTGAAAAAGGACTTTACAGGTATTAATGATATGCTTTAGGTTATGATGACAATGTTGCCCCTTGCGGTAGTGCAATTATTTGGTCCATTCTGATACATTGGCAGCGCCATTCATACCATAGTTATTTACAGTGCCGTCAGAAGAAATAACACGATAACGCATGATCAGTTTGCCGTGCAGCCCGTAATAAGCCTCGGGTACCGTATAGCCTCTGCCTTCTACCGTCTTCACATCCTCTCCGACCTGTATTTCCTGGCGGGCAATAAAAATGGTATCTCCTTTCACTTTTGCAGAAACTATGGCATTGAACAGGTGATTGAAATTACGGATAGTGACTTCATCAATAGCATTACCATTTTCTACAGAAACGGCATATTCCTGGGGATTACTTGCTGAACCGTCTTCTACAACACGCCATGCTCCTTTAAATTTTTCACGGGTTATGGTTTCACAGCGTTCTCCTTCGTAGCCGGTTTGACAAGTGCAGGACCCATCCTCGTTGCATATCCCGTCGTAAGCACATACCAAAGCTTTACACTTATCTTCGGAACAAGAGGTAAGGGTAAGTGTAGAAAAGATGGCAACAACGCTTATTGCTGTTAATAAAAAAGTCTTCATTTGGTTACGCATGTGTTTTGTTTTTGTAAAAATGCTGCATTAAAGCCGGATCAGATAAGATCGCTTTTAAAATTCAAGGCTTAAAAATAGATAAACAATTTGAAAATGCAAATTTTTGCCCTAAAATATCTGGTAAGCAACCCTTGCTTTGGGTTTATATAGTGGGTCAGGCAGGCAGGGATTTCTTCCCGGACTGATAAAAAAAAATAAAATGTTTTGAGATAAGCAGGGTGAAATTAGGTAAAGATAATTATATAAGCTTATGCTCATATGCATATTTAACTATTCCTAAAACGGAATTGGTTTTTGTTTTTCTAAAGATATTTTTCCGGTGTGTTTCCACGGTACGTTCACTGATGAAAAGTGTTTCTGAGATCAGCTTGTTACTATACTCCTTTTCGATAAGCCGGATAATTTCCAATTCTCTTGCCGTTAAGTGAATTTCTTCTTTGGGGGAAGTGCGGGGTGTTTGATGTAAGGCCTGGATGACTTCTTCGCTGAAGTAGATGCCATTTGCCGCTATTTTCTCAATAGCGGTCAGTAATTCCTTTTTACTTATGTTTTTTAAGATATAGCCGGAGATATCTACCTCGTTGATCATTTCATCTATTATATCCCATTCATTAAGCATGGATAAGACCATGATCCTGATTTCCGGAAATTGTTCCCTTACCTGTTTGGCCAATATATTGCCCGGAAAGCCGGGCATTTGTATATCCGTAATTAAAAGATCAACAGGCATCTGGTGCAAATGAGGCAAAACGGCTTCAGGCCTGGTGGTGGCGAAGGCGATATGTATATGATCCTGCCCTTTCAGTAAGGCAGTCAACCCATCGATTACAATCTGATGATCATCTACCAGGGCGATCCTGATTGGTTGATTCATAGGGTGAAATAAATTTGAAAGGCTAAAGATAGTATAGCCGCTCTATTTCATCAAAGAATATTTAGACAGGGAGCGTAGTGGTGTCAGATAGGCACATGGATCGCTACTAAAGTACCTTTCCCCGGTAGGGCATCTATATCAAGGGTCCCTTTAAGGTAGTTGACCCTTGTGGCAATATTTTTGAGCCCTATCCCTTCAAAATTATGGAGCTCGGTTTTATCGAAACCTTTGCCGTTGTCCTCGATGGTCGTGCTGATCCCATCTCCGTCATTGATAATGGAAATGTCCAGTTTGTCCGCATCTGCATGTTTGATCACATTATTCACGCATTCCTGGATAATACGGTAAAAAACAGCTTCGACATTCGTATCCAGCCGTTTGTCCAATCCTTCGGTATAAAGATGGACCTCTAATGCTTTTTTATCCAGCTTGTCAATAAAATCCCGGATAGCAGAAGCCAGGCTGTTCTTCAACAGGGCATTCGGGGTCATATTGTGGGAAACGCTACGTATCTCCCTGCAGCTTTCATCCATTAAGTCAATAATCTTTTCAAAGGACCATTTTTGCTCCTCGTCCGCAAAAGAAAGGTCGGGTTCCAGGGCGGAAAGGTTCATCTTTGCGGCACTCATCATCTGGCCGATACCGTCGTGAAGGTCGCGGGCGATACGCTGTCGCTCTGTTTCTTCAGCTTCCATTACTGCTTTGGTCGCTATTTCCTGCTGCTGCATGATGATCTCCTGTAGTCTTGCGGTTTGCCTGAGTTGGTTGCGCCTGTAAAAGGAATAGCCGAGCAGGCTGCCGCCAATAAGCAGGCTGCTGATACCTGCGAGCCAGTAATTTCTTTGAAGAATACTGAAATGCTGTTCCTGGATGAGGAACTTATTTTTTTCAGTTTCATATTTTATACTCAATTCTTCTACCTGTTTGCTTGTTTCAAGGTTATAAATAGAGTCCTTTAAGTGGTAATGTAATTGCATCGTCTCGTAGGCGAGCGGGTAGTCTCCCTGTTCTTTGTAGATCCCGGCGAGCTGCTGGTAATTATGTGCCATCAGGTCAAGGTACCTGATGGAAGTGGCCAGATCATTGCTCCGTTTTAAATATGCTACAGACTTGTCCGGACTGCCTTTTTCTTTATAAAATTCTGCCAGGTTGGTATAATTCATGGCCAGGGCGAAAGTGTCTTTTAATTCCTGGCGGATAGCCAGCGCCTCCAGGATATACTTTTCACTCAGGTCGAAATTCTTCATTTTCAGATAAACGCCGCTTAAAAATTCAAGGGAATACCCGATGCCTACCTGGTCTTTCCGCTTTTGCTGCAAGGCGAGCGAAAGCTGATACCGCCTGATGGCCTCTTCATAATCCTGCTTATACTCATAAACCACCCCGGATTCATTATAGATCACCGCTTTGCCTTCTTCATTGTTCCGTCGTTCATAAATGTTCATGGCCTTGTCATAATAAAATAGCGCGCGGTCCAGGTTGCCGGATTTCCGGTTCATGCGGGCAATGTCATTATAAACAGAAGCAGCCTTCTCTTCAGCCCGGTGTCTTTCGAAAATAGCCGCAGCCTGGTAATAAAAATAGGCGGCACTGTCCCGCTGGCCCCTGGTATTACAGGCCAGGCCCTTGCATTGTACCAGGTAGCCGATGGTAAGAGAATCCTTTTGCTGGGCTGCCTTCCTGATCCCTTTTTCTGCTGCGGTCATGCAGGCTTCCTTATCGGTAAGCGCTAATTGATAGGTGAGGTTGCCATACGCTTTCCATATTGCCGAATCCTTGCCTGCATCCGGCTGCATTTCTTGCAACAGGCTGTCTGCTACTGTATGTTCCCGGGCATAGCTGTGCAAGAAAGGGAGCAGAACGCACAGTAAAAACAAAAGGTATTTCATGGTATCAGGATAAATCTGCTCAAAAGAAGAAAAAAGCAGGGACAAATCCAATACCCTGGATAAGGTATTTTGCAGGGTATGTCTTTACGGAAAACCGGTTGGGTCATGAGGAACCGGCATATATGCCCCCGGTCGTTATGATTAAATCCCTAAATTTGCCCCTAAATTTCCAGAGATTGACAGCGATCAAACAATTAGCCGGACAAACGCTTTGGTACGGCGGTAGTAATATTGCCGCTAAATTCCTGAATTACTTATTGACTCCTTTGCTGACCTACCTGATGGTAGATAATTCGGGAATGCGGGAGTACGGCAATTATAGTCTTCTCTATAGCTGGATCGCCATTGTCAATATCCTGTTTACCTATGGTTTTGAAACCGGTTATTTTCGCTTTTCCAATAAAGAGGGCGTTGACCGGGAAGAGTTGTTTCACACCACTTTCGGGTCCTTGCTGGTCAGTTCCTTTTCCCTGGTGTTCCTGTTGTCCCTGTTTTGCGTACCCATTAATGATTTTCTGGGTTTGGGTAACCATCCTGAATACATTATAGGGGTTTTGCTCCTGATCGCCCTGGATGCTATAGCTGCTATCCCTTTTGCCCGGCTTCGCCAGGAAAACCGGCCCCGGAAATATGCCTTTGTTAAGGTTACAGGTATCGTGGTCAATATTTCCTTTATCTTGCTTTTTTTGGTGGTGCTCCCCCGTTGGATACAGCAGCATCCGGACAGTTTGCTGGCTACCTGGTATCGTGGGCAGGACATCCTGGGTTTCCTGATATTGGCTAACCTGATACAGAACCTGTTCGTCGTAGGGATCCTGTATCCAGAGTGGAGAACATTTCGTTTTAAAATCAATACCCGTCTTTGGAGGCAAATATTTGCCTACAGCGCTCCGATGATCGTGGTAGGGCTGGCCGGCATGGTCAATGAAGTGCTGGACCGGCAGATGCTTGCGGCTTTCCTGCCTTTACCTGAAGAGGAGAAAAAGATCCTGGTGGGTGTATATGCGGCCAATTATAAAATTGCCATTTTCATCACTTTATTCATCCAGGCCTTCCGTATGGCTGCAGAGCCTTTTTTCTTCAATCAATCCAGGGAGAAAAATGCACCGGTCACCTATGCCCGGGTGATGAAATGGTTTGTGATCACGCTTGCGCTTGCCTTTCTATTCACTGCATTGTACCTTGATGTATGGAAGTACATGGTCGGAGCACCCTACCGGAATGGTCTTGGCGTAGTGCCTATACTACTGGTTGCCAATATATTGCTCGGCATTTACTACAATCTTTCGGTTTGGTATAAACTAACGGACCGGATGGCTATGGGCATGTATATCACCTTTTTTGGTGCAGTCATTACTATTGTGGGGAATTATTGGTTTATCCCCAAATGGGGGTATTATGCTTCCGCATGGACCACCCTGGTTTGTTATCTGAGTATGGTCGTTGTTACCTATTTTATAGGCAAAAGGTATTTCCCCGTCCCTTACCCGGTAAAGAAGATACTGGCCTATCTTGCCTGTATGCTTTCTCTTTATTTAATGCATAGGGGGGTGGTATATGTGACCGGAACCTTAGCCTTCTGGCCCCAGATGCTTTTGCGGCTCCTGGCAGCTACGGTATTTATGGGGCTATTTCTTATGCTGGTCTTTAAAGTAGAGAAAAAGGAGCTGAAAACCATGCCTTTTATAGGACGGTATATTCCGTAAGGTTGGGGTAAATGCGGGAAACAGGACGTTTTTGGTCTTGGGATATTTTATTATCTAAGCAATTCGCAGGGCTTCATACCGGCCACTTTTTTGAACGAAGTACTGAAGTGAGAGGCGCTGCCGTAGCCCATCCTGTAGGCTACTTCATTGATAGACAGGTCTCCCTGGAGCAGCAGGGTCTTTGATTTTTCTATACGCTGATATTGCTGGTATTCATGTATGGTTTTCCCGAACATAGCTTTAAAGCCTTTCTTCAGGTAACATTCATTCATGCCTACTTCCCGCGAAAGTTCCCTGATGGTGGAAGGACGTTCCAGTTGATCCATAATGATTTTCCGGGCATGCATGACTTTATCCCGTTCTGTACCATTACTTAAAAAGCTGCAGGCAGGTAGCTTATTGGCTTCATCAGGAATGATAAAAGCACCCAAAGCATACCTTAACAAAGATATAGCTGTTTCCTGGCTTTGTAAAATATCGAGGAAATCTTTAGTCCTGTCCCGGGTTTTTATTAATTTGTCCAGTAGATCCCGGCAGGAGTTATTCAGGGTAAAAGATTGTTCGGTGCTCTTGTCAAACCGGAAAGGTTGTTGTTTATGAAGCAATCCGTCAGGCCACTGGTCAAAAAAGTAAGGTTCAAATAGAAGCTGTATGACCTTACATACGCCTTCCTGGCTGATTGTTTCAGGAAAAAAAGAGAGTTTCAGGAAATATTTGTTTTCAGCAACGGGATAGAAATGAAGATAAGCCATTTCTTCAGGTTCTGTTTGGGCAGGAGAGATAATGATCTCAAAACGTTTCAGTTGTATTCCTGCAGATACTAATTCCTGCCGCGATTCAGCAACAACCATTTCATTACCAAAGAACCGCTGCAAGAACGCTTCTCCGGACCGATATTCCTTAGTTGAAAGTACCTGTGACTGATTCATGGGCAGCAAAGATAAGCCAAAAAGTTATTCTGTATTTGAATTTGTAAGGGTGGGCCCCTCCGGGAATGCCGATAAGTGTACCGACCTGTCCATAGAGGCTCCGCTTCGGTTACCTGCGTACAAATACCCTGGTGCCAGGCCAGATGAATTGGTAAAAATCATTAATGTCTTCTGGTTTCATAGCGACACAGCCATCGGTCCATCCCATCCCCCAATCTACCATTTTTACCCCACTCAGGAAGGTGCCATGAATACCAATAGAACCTCCTATCTGGGCGCTTTTGGGAATAAGGCCTTGTTGTTTCCTTTCATAAAACCGTTGATAAGAGGTTTCGTTAGGGTAATCCAGTAAGATGAATTTTTGCCAGCTGCTATGGCTTCTTTTGGCCACAACTTTAAACCAGCCTTCGGGAGTGGCACGGTCTCCTTCCATCATCTTATCCTTTTTGGGATCTGGCCCAAAAACGGCACGATATTGACGAATACGCTGGCGCTTATAGACCAGGGCGACCAGGAAATTGCTTTTATCCACCAAAACCATAAGCGAATCCTTTTGCAAGGTGTCCGGGTTGATCCGGGAACGGTCCTTCAGGCTGGGGAAAGGTGGACTGATGATCGTTTCAATTATTTTCACATTCCCACTGTAGAACTGGATTTTACGGACCATATTACCATGCTTATCTTTGGTCTCGCTCAATACTTTGAGGTCTTTACGTTCTTTTTCCAGTTTTTTATGGGTAGAATCTGTGTTGGTTGTAGCGGTTTTGACACTTCCACCGGCAAGTTGTTGGGCATAGTTAATGGGAGGAATCGCAGGGAACAGGATAATAATAAATAAAATCAAAAAAGAATGGAATCTCATCACTTGCACTTGTACTTAACAAAAGTATTAGAAACTGCCGAAGTTACTGATTTCGGCGTTATTAAAATCATAAAGAAACGGGTAATCCGGAACGGCAGATAGCGCTACATACGTAAACTTTTGTATTATAAGGAGGTGTTACAGGCACTATTCTGTTTTAGGGTAATGCAAGTCCTCTTAGCGTAGCTACTGTCGAGGCATAGAAGAGTGTATCCTGGGCGATTATATATCTGTTTAGATCTGCCATAACGTCTTTTGCCTGGGAACCTGACCGGTAATAATTGCAGTAAATCCCTTATGGTACTGCATTTTAGTCTTGTTTCCTGGGAAAATATATGTCGCTTTTGCGGGTAGGGTATTGTGGATTGTTTTTTGAACGATTAATGCCAGGATGATGAATTTGTAAACTAGTCAACATTAACCCGGTGCCATTGTTATTATCACGGGTTCTGTAAGTTATATCTTAATTATCGTATACCCATTAGCGAAGAAATAAAATAAAAAAATGAATCTTAATAATTTCACGATCAAAGCGCAGGAGATCTTGCAGGGGGCACAGCAGTCTGCATTCAATAATAATAACCCGGCTATTGAGGCCTTACATATCTTACAGGCGCTCATGGAGGATAAAGAAGGCCCCATAGAGTTTTTGCTGAAAAAAAGCAATGCCAGCCTGAGTATTATCCATTCCGGGTTAGCGGAAGCGCTCAGCCGGTTGCCGAAGCAAGGCAGTGGCGATGCGGGCCAGATGTTGGGCCGGGAGGCTAATAATGTGATGTTGCGCGCTGGTGCAGCGTTAAAAGAATTCAATGATGAATTTGTAAGTGTGGAACACTTGTTGCTGGCCCTGCTCAGGGGTAATGATGATGCTGCGAAGCTGCTGAAAGATGCAGGCCTTACGGAAAAGGCATTGATTGCTGCTATTAAGGAACTGCGTAAAGGCAATACGGTCTCTTCACAAACAGCAGATGCAACCTATAATGCCTTGCAGAAGTATGCTAAGAACCTGAATGAAATGGCCCAGAGCGGTAAGCTGGATCCGGTGATCGGCCGTGATGAAGAGATCAGGAGAACACTGCATATCCTGTCCCGCCGTACAAAAAATAACCCGATACTGGTAGGGGAACCGGGCGTAGGGAAAACAGCCATTATAGAGGGCCTGGCACACCGGATTACCAATGGGGACGTACCGGAGAACCTAAAAAGTAAGATCATCTTTTCCCTGGACATGGGACTACTGATTGCCGGAGCCAAATACAAAGGTGAATTTGAAGAACGATTGAAAGCTGTGATCCAGGAAGTTTCTGGCAGTGATGGTAGTATTATCCTTTTTATTGATGAGATTCATACGCTTGTGGGCGCCGGTGGCGGCGAAGGAGCTATGGACGCTGCCAATATCCTGAAGCCGGCATTGGCGCGCGGAGAGTTGCGGGCCATAGGGGCAACTACCTTGAATGAATACCAGAAGTACTTTGAAAAGGATAAAGCCCTAGAACGCCGGTTCCAGAAGGTAATGGTGGATGAACCCAGTGAGGAAGATGCCATTTCCATTTTACGGGGCCTGAAAGAACGTTATGAAGCGCATCATCATGTACGCATCAAGGATGAAGCCATCATTGCTGCGGTTGAACTTTCTGTCCGTTATATCACCGACCGGTTTCTTCCCGATAAGGCTATTGATCTGATCGATGAAAGTGCCGCCAAGCTGAAACTGGAAATGAATTCCATGCCTGAAGCGCTGGACGAAATGAATCGGCGCATACGCCAGTTGGAAATAGAAAGGGAGGCGATCAAAAGAGAGAATGATGAAGCCAAGCTGAAATTCCTGTCCACAGAAATAGCTAATTTATCCGTAGAGCGGGATACCCTGAAAGCGAAATGGACAGAAGAAAAAGAGCATGCAGAGCAGATTCAGAATGCACGTAAAACAATGGACGACCTTAAGCTGGAAGCCGAGCGTGCGGAACGTGACGGCGATTATGGTAAGGTAGCGGAAATCCGATACGGAAAGCTGCAGGAACAGGAACAGATCATAGATACGCTGACACATGAAATGAATGGATTTTCTGAAAAACGCCTGCTGAAAGAAGAGGTCGATGCGGAAGATATAGCGGAAAATGTAGCCCGGGCAACCGGCATCCCGGTACAACGCATGTTGACCAGTGAAAGAGATAAGCTGATGCACCTCGAAGAGGAATTGCATAAAAGAGTCGTGGGTCAGGAGGAAGCCATTGAAGCAGTTGCCGATGCCATCCGGCGGAGCCGGGCGGGACTACAGGATGTCAAACGCCCGATAGGTTCTTTCATTTTCCTGGGTACGACAGGTGTAGGCAAGACAGAATTGGCAAAGGCCCTGGCGCAATGCCTGTTTGATGATGAAAGCATGATGACCCGGATAGATATGAGCGAATACCAGGAAAAACATAGTGTGAGCCGCCTGGTAGGGGCGCCTCCCGGATATATCGGCTATGAAGAAGGAGGGCAGTTGACGGAAGCGGTACGCAGAAAGCCTTATTCCGTGGTATTGCTGGATGAAATTGAAAAAGCGCATCCCGATGTGTTTAATGTGTTGCTCCAGGTACTGGATGACGGTCGGCTGACAGATAATAAAGGTCGGGTGGTAAATTTCAGGAATACCATTATCATTATGACCAGTAATATGGGCAGCCATATTATCCAGGAAAACTTTGATGACCTTAAAGAGAGTGATGATGTGGAGGCTGTAATAGACAGAACAAAAGATGCGGTAATGGCTTTATTACGCCAGATGTTACGCCCCGAATTCCTGAATCGCATAGATGAGGTCATTATGTTCCATCCCCTGATGCTTCAAGAGATCAAAGGCATCATCCGGATACAATTGGAGGCGCTTAAAGAAACCATAGCAAAGCAGGCAATCGACCTTGAATTTTCGGAATATGCTTTGGCCTATTTTGCCGAGCAGGGCTTTGATCCCCAGTTCGGAGCCAGGCCTTTAAAAAGATTGATTCAAAAGGATATTGTCAATCTCCTGAGTAAAAAGATCATTGCAGGCGACCTGGATAAAACCAAACCTGTGTTGATCGACGTATTTGACGGGGTAGTGGTGGTCAGGAATGAAGCGGCCCCGGTAGTATCATAAGCCTCTGCTCCTAAACAAATAGTCCTGCAGATAAAGCCGACCTGCCTTTAACCATAGAGTAAAGCAAATTGTCTATTTTACTGCCCCTGTTGGCTGCAAAGCCTATAGGGGCAGTTTTTTTATCATTTTTAAAAATACCGCCCGGAGGGTATTTATAAATTACCGTAGCTTTTGTTTCTTTGCCATGAAATCAATTCTTCTATAAAAATTAAAAAAATAAATTGATGAAACAGATCATTTCTATTTTGGCTGTTTGTGCCACATTGATCCTGGGTTGCTCCAAGGATAAAACGCCCAGCCTGCCGGGACAGGGTACTCTTTCTGCTAAGATTGACGGATCGGCTTGGTCTGCCAGCCTTGCTGTGCAGGCGGTCGTCACAAGTGGTATATTACAGGTGACCGGTAGTGATAATGCAGCGAAACAAATGAGTGTGAATATAATGAATTATACAGGACCCGGTACCTATGTCTTAGGTGGCGCGGCAACTTCAGGCAATGGCAGCAATGGCCGCTGGACCGAAGGGCTGAACAGTACCCAGACCTATTCTACGATGGTAGGGCAAGGTGAGGGCACCTGCACGATAACCAGTGATGACAAAGGTAAGGTAGAAGGTACCTTTTCTTTTAATGCTAAAAATACGGACGGCAAGCAGGTTGTCGTGACCGACGGAAAATTCAAAGCATCTTATTGAACGCAATATTTCCCGAGCATGCGTTTCTATTACCTATGAGCAAAAGACCAAAGGCTGCCTTTTAAGGGCAGCCTTTGATAATTGGATAGGTTTTCTTGCCGAAGGAGGCATCTTGCGCCCCGAGGGCTTTATTTTTTAAGTAGTTTCCCGGTTTATTCTTTGGTTATCTTTTTTACCGTAAGCAAATGATTATCCTGGTCCATGATCCGAAGCAGGTAAATTCCTGCTGGAAGATGGGCTATAGAAATACTGTTAGATATTGTGAGCTCACTGAGCTCACGGCCATCAATACCCGTAAGCACCGATTGTACCGGGAAGGGGCTTTTAATAGTTATTTTGTTTGTTGCAGGATTAGGATACAGGAATATATAGTCGCTCCACGCGGCCACCCCATCTACTGAAGTATTGGTAACCGTGTAAATGGCGGAAGTATCTGTACAGCCATTTGCATCGGTTACAGCTACCTGGTAAGCCGCATTTTCATGGACCTGGTAAGTACTTTGGGTAGCGCCTGCGATCGGTGCTCCGTTTTTGATCCATTGGTAGCTGGTATAAGCAATGGCAGTACCTAACTCAAAGGTATTGATCGTAATTACAGGTTCTTCAATGTGGTGGACGGTCAATTGAAGTTGCACGATACTGTCACAGCCTGATGTGTTGATCTTTTTCCAGGTATAAACGCCACTGGTATCAAAGTCAGCGCCGTCAAAGTGGTAAAGGGCACAAGCTTCAATTTCCAATAGGACAGAGTTGGTATCAGCACAGGATAATTTCTGGATAAACCCATCTTTATCGCCTATGGAGATAAGGTCGGCGGTGCCGGCATCCGGGTCAAAATCTGCAGTGGCACTAAAATACCCTGTTGTATAGATATTGCCGGAAGAGGTGGTCAGTCCATATCCGAAATCAGAGCCATTGCCGCCCATTGTCTTTACCCATTTAAAATTTCCCGCAGAATCTAACTTAGTGACATAGACATCAGCATCCCACATCCCGTTAGTGGCATGTACTGTAAACGTGTCCAGGTTGGCCGTTCCATTAATATAACCGGTAGCAAATATATTACCTACGGCATCTGCCTTTATGCTGTAGCCTTCATCATATTGTTGCCCTCCGATCTGCTTGGCCCAGGAAAAATCACCGGCTGAATTGAGTTTAACAATAAAGGCATCCGGGAAGAAATCTAAATTGAGCATCGTATTGTAAGTAGAGGTAAGGTAAGCAGATCCGGTACCGGGGTCAAAATCGGCCATGTTGGCAAAACGACCTGTGACCAGGACATTATCCCAGGGATCCAGGGCAATGCCTCCGGCCATATCTGTCTCTACGCCTCCAATTTGCTTTGCCCAAACAAAGTTCCCTTCCTTATCCAATTTTGATATATAAACATCCTGGAGGCTTAAAGGGCCTGAAGAGCTGAATTGAGTAACTCCGGGTCCGGGATCAAAATCAAAAGTAGAACTAAAAATGCCGGTACTGTACACGTTTCCTGATTCATCCACAGCTATGCCGATACCCTGGCCTGCCGCATTTCCTGTCATTTGCCTGGCCCATACTGTAGTACCTGTACTATTTTCCAGTTTGCAGACGAAAATATCATCTCCATTGCCAGTCAGGCTATGTTTACCACTTCCCGGTTCGAAATCTACCGCATTTACAAATTTCCCGGTAATGTAGAGGTAATGGGTATCTGCGGCTATAGCATTGGCAAAGTCATACCTGTCGCCTCCAATTGTTTTTACCCAAAGCAATTTCCCGGCGGTATCATGTTTGGTAATAAAAATATCCCACTCTCCTTCGGAGGTAGCGGTGACCAATGTACCCGACCCTGAATTGAAATCAGCAGTGCCTGTAAAATACCCTGTCGTATATACATTACCTTCAGGGTCAACAGTAATACCTGCGCCCTGATCACCATGGAGGTTTTGTTCCATGGCATTACCTCCCATGCGCCTGGCCCATACAAACTTTCCCGAAGCGTCCACCTTGGAAATGAAAATGTCATCTTTGCCGGCAGAAGTAAGGTTATATACACCCGGTCCAGGATCAAAATCGACCGTTTCCCAAAAAAAACCGGTCGTATAAACATTGCCCCACTGATCTACAGCAATAGCTCTTCCGGCATCAGATCCGGCGCTTCCAAAGGATTTCGCCCATTCCAGGGATACACCTTCCCCATGAGAGGAGGTGGCAAAGGAGCAGCAGATGCTTAGCAAGGCTCCTGAAAAAAGTAAATTTCGTTTAGTCATATTGTAAAGTATTCCTGAGTGATTAAATAGTTGTACGGTACACTGCAAATATTTAACTTTAAAAGATCTTATAGCAACCCCTTTAGGGGCATTTTTAAATTTTTAATGTATTTTGCGTTTATAGAAATTAAAATTCTGTAAACCACTAAGGTTTTCTTGGGGTTGAATTCGCTTTTTTCCAGGTTGATATGATGATTTGTCATTTTTTAGCGTTGAAGGTAGGGTTGCTCCGGAAGAGCAATAAAAGGCTTCGGTTATTGCTGACCGCCTTTTTCTGCCCCTTTATGCTATGGGCGCAGCCGGAGTGGAAGGCCGCTGAAGTGCCTTTGATCAGCAACATTAAAGATACGGCTTTTATTGTTCAGCTTATTGAGGAAGCAGATCAATTAAAAGCTACGGACCAGGATAGCGCTCTGAATATACTGGGCGGGACCTTCCGGCAAAGCCTGCAAGTCAGGTTTACCGACGGTATCGTGAACAGCCTGGTGAAGATCGGGAATATTTACCGGGAACAATCCCGGTTTGCTGAAGCGCTGAAGATATATAAAAAGGCATTAGGTTATTGTGATACTTTATCCCCTTCTAAACAATACCTTACTTCCGTTTACGCCAATATAGGCAGTGTCTATAATCGCCAGGGGCAATTACAGCAGGCAGTAGGCTATTATCACCAGGCTGCTGTTTTTGCGGAACGCCACGGCTCTTTAGTACCCGTAGAAATGGTCTTTGCCAATCTTTCTGCCATTTATGGTAAAATGGAGCAATTGGGAAAGGCTAATTATTATTCGGACAAAGCGGAGGCGCTGTTCCGGCAGCGGGAGGACAAGGTCTGGTTAGGCACCTTATTGAATAATAAAGGAGTATTACGAATCCAGGAACAGGATACGGCGCTTGCTATTGCTGTTTTTACAGAAGCGTTACAATTGGGACGTGAGTTTAAATTACAGGAGGTACAATTGGTCGCCTTGAATAACCTTGCTGATATCTATTTACGTAAAAAGCAGCCGGAGCAGGCATTGTCCCTGCTTGAAGAGGCAGGAGCGCTTAACAATGGCCATGATCCTTATCTTAGCCTGGGGCTCTTATTTACCCGGGGACAGGTTTATGAAGCGCAAAAGGACCTTACCCGGGCAAGAGCCTTGTTTGAGGAAGTATGCCTTCAGGGCAGTGTATTGCAGGTACAGGATATGGTCATGGAGGCTCATGAGCGGCTTGCGGATCTTTATGCGGTTGCAGGTAAGCCCGGGAAGGCTTTGGCGCATTACAGAGCCTATATGAAATTGAAAGATAGCTTGCGGGGTAAAGAAGTGGCGCGGGATATTAATCTCCTGGAAGTAAAATACAGGACGGCAGAAAAAGATAAGGCACTCATCCGGAAAGAATTATTGATCAACCAGCAGCAAAGAAGTATGGAACGGCAATCCATCCTGATCATCACAATAAGTATTATTGCTTTATTGATATTGGGTTTGTCATTCATCTCCTACAGGCATTACCGCAGTAAGCAAGGCTTATTCATACGGCAGCAGGAGATCAGCCAGTTAAGGGCAATGATCAGGGGCGAAGAAAAAGAAAGATCCCGTTTGGCAAGGGAACTGCATGATGGTATTGGCGGTATGTTGGCTTCTATTAAAATGAACCTGGGCGCCTTGAAAAAAAGTTATCCTGCATTTGAAGGACGGGATAAACTGGAACGGATTTCGGGGATGTTGCAGGATACTTCTTCAGAAGTCAGGAAAACAGCGCATAATCTTATGCCTGATGTGTTGACCAAATATAGCCTTCAGGAAGCTCTGGGCCGTTATTGTGATCAGGTCAGCGCAAGCCATGAATTACAGGTGGAGCTGCAATTTCATGGTATATTCCCTGTTATGGAAAAATCTATAGAATTGATTCTGTACCGCATGGCCCAGGAGTTGATTCAGAACATTATAAAACATGCGCAGGCAAGCTACGCCGCAGTGCAGGTGATGTTATATGAAAACAGGCTGAGCTTAACCGTGGAGGATAATGGTGCCGGTTTTGATATCCACGCGGAGCACCTGGGCTCCGGCTTGGATAATCTGCGTTACCGGGTAGAGGGGCTTCAGGGCACTTTATCTGTTTCTTCCACAAAGGATAGAGGGACTACAGTGCATATACAGTTTGATTATGAAAAATTAAAATTTGAACAGAAGGTTTAATATTGTTCGGGAAGAGATCCGATTAAAAAATGATTTGACATGAATATAGATGTAGCTATAGCAGATGATCATCCCATGATTGCACAAGGCATCCGGCTGATCTTTTCTAATTATCCTCATATAGAGCTATCGGCGGTATATAAGAATGGGGACGAGCTCTTGCAGGGACTGGCAAAGCATCTTCCCGCTGTATTGATTTTGGATATACAATTGCCTGATAAGACAGGGGATGAATTATTACCCCAGGTTTTAGCAAGTTATCCCGGGTTGAACGTATTGGTGCTGACTAATTTTGACAGTCCTATGTATGCTACTAAAATGTTATGGCAGGGTGCCAAAGGTTTTTTGCTAAAAACGGCAGATGAAGAATTGTTGATTGAAGCTATTGAAACGGTAGCCAGGGGAGTAGAATATGTAGAAAAGGAGCTGAAAGAAAAACTGGATTTTGACAATCTGCGGGCAAGGAAGATCTATACGGTTAAGTCCGCACTGACTTTAAGGGAAAAGGAAGTACTGCAATTGATCGTGGAAGGAAATACGGATCAGGAGATTGCCAACCGGCTCTTTTTAGGCCTGGATACGGTAAAACATTATCGAAAAGGAATGTTACTCAAGTTAGATGTGAAAAATACTGCAGCTTTGGTAAGCAAGGCTTTAAAATTAGGGCTGGCTCAATAATTCAGGAATAACTTTATTGTTATAGAAGACAATGGACTGGCCATTTAACTAGAATAGCTAATATTCAATCATTGGGTCAGATTAAATATTAGCTATTCTAGTTTAGGATCCATAAGCTATATCCGGATCGGCCCCCGGAACAGGCTAGAGCACTATTTTCCCGGTTCATTAGGTTTTGCCTGGTCCTCTTTATTCATGCCCTGGATCACTTCTTCGGTAATGTCTAATGCGGTATTAGCGTAAAGAATGCTTCCGCCCTTTATATAGGACAGGATGAAATCATATTCCTTGTTTTCATTGAATTTAACCAGGAAGTTGTCGAGTCTTTTTTGCAGCTCCTGGTTAAAATCGTTTTGTTCTTTCATCAACTGTTCTCCAAGGGATTGACGGCGGCGTTCCATGTTTTCCTGCATGCCGGCCAGCTTCTTTTGAGCAGCTTCCCCTTCTGTTTGGGTCAGGGTTCCGGCCTGTGCCTTTTTTTGGAACGTAGCCAGTTCATTCTGCAGGTTTCTGCCCATGGATTCTATTTCCTTTTCCATCGATGCCTGCTTTTGTTCGAACGCTGCTTTTTTTGCCTTGAAGTATTCATATTTGCTTTCCAGGGTATCCAGGTTTACATAGGCTATCTTTCCGGAGGAAGGGTTTGCGGATGCTGTTGTTGTGGGCTTGGAGGTATTGGTTACAGGTGAAGTATCCTTTGTGTTATTGCAGGACACTAGTAGAAAGGTTGCTGTAATGCCGGGAATAAAAAAACGAAGGAAATGGCTGCTTGAGTATTTCATGAAAAAATTTTATAAAATGAGAAGGCAAATTTACTATTTTCCCCGGGGCAGGCAAAAGAAAAAACCGTTTCGGAAAGAAACGGTTTTAAGCTCTGTATAGCATAAATTAGTCTTGCAACTTAAAGGAAACGGGTAAAGTATAATATACTTTTACCGGTGTGCCGTTTTGTTTGCCCGGTTTCCATTTAGGCATATTTTTGACGACACGTTCTGCCTCTTTACCACAACCGCCGCCAATGTCTCTCGCAATAGTAATATTAGTTACATTTCCGGACTGATCAACAACAAATTGTAAAAACACTTTGCCTTGTATCCCTTCTTCTCTTGCCTGGGGAGGATACTTGATATTCTGAGCTAAGTACTTTAATAAAGCAGCATTACCTCCCGGGAATTCGGGCATTTGCTCTACGGAAGTAAAGATCTTATCCGGGGGAGGTGGTGCCGATTCTACAGGGCCGCTTCCGGTACCCGGGTGGGTATTTAACCCCGGGTCGATCGCGTTAGGATCCCCTGAGCCTTCCATGGTTTTGGGACCTACTACTTCATTCTTCTCAGGACGGGGGGGCTCAGGTTTATCTTCTTCCCTTACTTCTTCGTTCTTTTTAATTACGGGGGGGGTAAACTTCACCGTAGGCTTTACCGGTGGCGGTGGCGCTACCGGTGGTGGTGGTGGTGGCTTTTTAGGGTCTACCGGTGGTGGTTCGGCCAGTTTTACATCCTTAATATCCAGGATCGGAGCCTCAACGATTTTCTCTTTAGGTTTGATTAAGGTGGCAGCAAATAAAGCGCCTACGAAAAAAATGGCGATCATAGCAGCCACCAACATGCGGCTGCGGTATTTTTTGCGCAACTCATAGCCACCATATTCTTTGTTCCGTCCTTCGAATATGATATCGAGATAATCGGCGTTTAATATTTTATTGATGTCCATAAAACAAATCGTTATCTTTTAATGACGCAAGATTCAGCTATTTCCACATATTAGCCGGAATAAACTACTCCATTTAACTGTTTATTGAGGTACTCTTGCTACTCCGGCATTTCGCCTTTAATATTAATTGGCTGCTTCTGTCTTTTGAATAAATTCCTTATCTACAGGAGTAATATCCACTACTGCATAAATAGGAATGGCATTGATGGTCATCTCGTCAAGAATATTGATCAGATCCTCAGTAGTACTGCTGCTGTCGGGTTTGATCAATACGGTGGGTTTGTCGGTCGCAGTCAATACACCCTGGCTGATCAGCTCCTGAACCGTTTTCTTCTTTTGGATCAGGATATCCCTGATACCGCCTTTTTCATTGAAATAAGTGACCTCTACCAATGGTGGCTTTTCAGGGTTATCCCCGATGCCGTTGTAATAGTAGATCCGGTGATCGCG
>CAZFKK010000019.1:10435-19690 GCA_964519735.1 uncultured Taibaiella sp. | reverse complement strand
ACTTATTTCACCCATATCAGCCATCAACTGGGCCTGCATGAACAGGTACAGCAGGAGCTGCCCGAAGGTATGTTCCTGGCTTATGATGGCCTCCAGCTTGAAATCAACCTTTAAACAGGCGTATAAAATTTGAATTTGAAACTATTCCTTTATGATACCGGCCTGATCCTTTATTCGTTTTTACTACGGATCGCGGCCTTGTTTCACCCCAAAGCCCGTTCCTTTATCAAGGGCAGAAAAGGGCTTATGAAACAGATCAGCGGGCAACTGGCAGCAGAAACAAGGCCTCGTATGTGGATGCATTGTGCCTCTTTAGGGGAATTTGAACAAGGCAGGCCGCTGATAGAGGCCATCAGGCGCCGCCATCCTCAAAGTTGCCTTGTGCTCACTTTTTTTTCTCCCTCAGGCTATGAAGCCTGTAAACATTATGAAGGCGCGGATTACATCTGCTATCTGCCGCTGGATAATCAGCGGAATGCGGAAAAATTTATAGAGATCCTGAACCCGGCGCTTGCTTTTTTTGTAAAATATGAATTTTGGTACCATTACTTAAATACGCTGTACAAAAAGCAAATACCTGCTTTTCTTATCTCTGCTATTTTTCAATCCCGTCAGCCTTTTTTTAAATGGTATGGTGCCCTGCACCGGAAAATGCTTACCTTCTTTACGCACATTTTTGTCCAGGATCAGCGCTCGGAGCAACTGCTTCTTGCCTTAGGTATCCCTGATGTTGCCATAACAGGAGATACCCGTTTTGATCGTGCTGCGGCAGTATTGGCCACCCCAAGACTCTTCCCGTCTCTGGATATTTTTAAAAACGGGGAACAACTCATTATAGCGGGCAGCACCTGGCAGGAAGACGAACGGTTGCTTTATGAGACGATGCAACTTTTACCTGCCGGGTATAAATTATTAGTAGCCCCACATGAAATTCATGAAAAACGGATACAGGAAATACAGAGCAGGTTTGGAGAAGACTGTTGTTTATGGGATGCAGCTCCTGCCATCCTCCGGGAAAAAAGGGTAGGTATTGTTACTTCTATGGGACAATTGGCCTACCTGTACCGCTATGCGGCTGTAGTATGGATGGGTGGCGGATTTACCCGGAGTGGTATCCACAATATCATAGAGCCAGCAGTATATGGTCATCCTGTATTTTTTGGCCCCAATTATACACGGTACCGGGAAGCTATAGATATGATTGCCTTATCCGCAGCCATCAGTGTACCTGATGCCCAGACGTTTGCCCGGTTGTTGCAACGACAGTCCCTCCTGCAAGAGTTAGCCGGGAATGCAAAAGCCTACATACAAGGTCAACTGGGTGCGACCCACCGGATCATTCATTATTTGGAATTGAAAAATCTATTTAACATAGATAAGAAATCCTGAACCGTTTCGTCCTCCTGATCCCATTTGTTGGCTGCAGCTATATTAAGCCATAACCACTCCTTAGCCTGTGTTAAGTTGTCAAAGCGGCCTAACTGGTCTAACGTTTCTTCATAATTACTCTTATGATTGCGAAACAGCTCGTTGAGGTACAAATACTTATCGTTTATGCCAATAGAATTCCGGATATCCTTGGGCAGTACGAAACCTTTAATAGCAGATTTGAAAACTTTCCTGGAGTCTTCGGGTTGTATCTCCGGGGTGTCCAGGGCAATATCTTCAACGGGGAGGTTACTGGTAGGTTCTTCTTCTGCAAGAACACCCTGTACTTGTTCTACCGGGGCCGGAGCTTCTGATGCACTGGAATGGGGTTCATAACTAATGCCGAGACGTTCCTGCTCCAGGGATTCAATTTGCTGGTTTTCTATATTACCGGGTGCGACGCCTGCTTCCGGCGGTTGTACTTCTTCACTGTTTTTTTGCTCTTCTATAGCCATGCCTTTTCCAGGATCTTCTTGTGCGGACAGGGTATCAGCTTCCTCCACAGGCAGCACCGGAGCCTGCTTTTGTTCCTCATTTTTTTGTTCGGGAACGGCTTCCTTTTTCTCCGGGGACTGAGGAACCAGCTTACGCTGCTCCAATAAACTGGCATATAATAAACGGGTATAATCCAGCATGAGATCCACATCAATAGTGGATCGGGTATGTTTACTATTGTATAAGTTTTGTAGTTGTTGTAATGCATAACGCACCTTATCCATAAAACGACGCTTTTGAAGTGGCTAAGTTATTACATTATCCTGTGAAAAGAAACAACAGTAACCGCTTTCTGTACAAAAGTAGCCCTGAACATATACCGTTTATTGCTAGCGAGGGTTCAGAAAAGAGCATGGATCACCTGAGGCAGTCCCGACGAAAAGGGCGGACAGGCCGTAATCCTGATCCGTCAGCACAGCATTATTATATTGTTATTGTACTTTTGCCCGGAGAAAAACACATTATGTTACTTCCTTTCAGAAAACAATGTCCCGGCAGATGGTTCTTTTGCGTCCTTATATTTCCCCTGCTGGTAGCAGCCTGCCATTCCGGTGACCATCAGGAAAAGGATCATCCGGCTTATCATCATCTTCTTGTCCAGCCATTTACAGATTCTATAGGGAAACAGCCCCGGGAAGCTAAGTGGTTTTACCTGAGGGCTGAAGCTTTAGCTGAGGTTAAAGAAGACGCGCTGGCTATTTCAGATCTCCGGATGGCCTATCAATTGGACAGCCTGAATCCTCAATATACCCAGGCTCTGGGGTATCTTTATCTCCAGTCAGGGCAGCCTGAGGAGGCCATCAAAGCCTTTCAAAAATTAAGAAAACAGGTGCCTGCTGATACCAGAGTAGCCTTATTACTGGGAAGGGCTTACCTGCAGCATAATGAATTGCAGGCAGCCACACAGGAATTGACTAAAGTATTGCAGCATAAGCCTAATGATCCTGAAGCCCTCTATTGGAAAGCAAAGGTAATGGCGGCAACCCGGGACACTGCCGGGGCAATATCACTCCTGCAGCAGGTACTTCATCATGACCCTGATTTCTATATGGCTTCTTACCAGTTAGCAGACTGGTACAATGATCAGGGTAATGCAGCGGCCCCTACCCAATACCGCTACACTTTCCAGCTGGACACCCTTGATGTGGGTCCGCTATATGATATAGGCAGGTACTACGAGCGTCAACAACGATGGGCAGAGGCGAAAGGTGCGTACCGAGATTGTATCCTCAGGAATCCTGATTACACCCCTGCCTACCTGCAGACAGGTAGAATATTATACTACCAGGACTCTGTAGAAAAAGCCCTGAGACAATTTAACCTTGCCGTCAAGACCCAACCGAATGATGCCGATGCTTTTTTGAATAAAGGGCTCTGTTTTGAAAAGCTGGGGCAGCCGGATAGTGCCCGGAATGCATTCAGACAGGCATTAGTCTTCCGGCCGGGATGGGGGGAGGCAGAAGAAGGATTGAAACGTAATCACTAAACCTTCAGTAGAGGTCATTTTCCGGACTAATTAACTCATCGGTGGACTTAGTTTTGTGGGCAACGGAATACAGGC
This sequence comes from uncultured Taibaiella sp., assembly GCA_964519735.1. Lineage (GTDB taxonomy): Bacteria > Bacteroidota > Bacteroidia > Chitinophagales > Chitinophagaceae > Taibaiella. The sequence goes on along the minus strand of CAZFKK010000019.1, from coordinate 16,206 downwards.
CGGGAAAGAAGCCTTTGCTGTTCGAAGCGGCTTAAATATAAAGCAGAATAGATTATTTTTCATTATTTTTGATCTACTTAACAATATCCCTATAGTAGATGAAAAATGCATTACTTCTTATATCACTGTTTGCATTTGGCTACTGTACGGCACAGAATACGCTCAATACCCTGTTTTATAATATATACCGCTTCCCGGACGCACCACCGGTTAACCGCGAATTTATTCTCAGGGACATCATGGCCAGTTATATTCCTGACCTTGTCATGGTATGTGAACTCATCTCTGAAGATGGAGCGGACCGGATCCTGAATACCTCCCTGCATTTGCCGGGGAAGCAATTTGAACGCGCGATCTTTGTACCGATCCAATCGGATACTGTGGACCGGCTCCAGCAAATGGTCTTCTATAATACACACAAATTAAAGTTGTTGCATCAGACCATCTACCTTACCGCTGTACGCGACATTAATCATTATACTTTTGCCTTAAATACAGAAGATCTAAAAACAGACACGATTTTCCTGGAAGTTTTCGTAGCACACCTTAAATCCAGTGAAGGCAATGCCAACCGCAACCTGCGCCTGCAAATGGTAGATACTTTTGTACAGGCATTGGCACAAATTCCTGAAGATCATTTTGTTCTGTTCGGAGGAGATTTCAATTTTTACAATGCCCATCAAGAGCCTGGATATTTGCGCCTGGTGGATACCGGCAATGTGATCAGGATGATTGACCCTCTGCACCTACCTGGTAATTGGCATGACAATGACTCTTTCTCCCTAATTCATACTCAGGCAACACGCACCTCCACCGCAGGATTCGGGATAGGGGGTGCTTCAGGAGGAATGGATGATCGTTTTGATTTCATTATGATATCGCAGAATCTGATAGAAAACAGTGATTTGTCCTATGTAGGAGCAAGTTACAGGACCTGGGGTAACAATGGCAATTGTCTCAATAAAAGAATAGACGATGAAGCGTGCCCCGGTCCTTTTGACTTACAGTTACGACAACAATTGCACCAAATGAGTGATCATGCTCCTGTGGTATTGCAATTACAGACCCATAAACGTTGGCTAGGGCTAAATACCGTACCCTCATCGGGAGCTATTAATTTTCCCATGGGAAATGTAGTCACGTCTTTCCTGGAGATAAGCTGGCCGGCAATAGGGAAAGATGGTAGAATATTTGTTTATGATCTGAGTGGAAGACAATTATACTCTTATCTTGTAAAAGCCGGGAAGAGTTATATGCGAATGGATGTCAATAGATTACCCCAAGGCATGTACTTTATCAAGCTAGCCCATCCGGGTGGGAGCCGGACTACTAAATTCATTAAACGGTAGTGGGTAAAAAAATAAGTCACAAGATTATCAGTAAAACGAAAAATAAAGATCTGATGACACTCGAAGAGTTCAAAGAAAAGAACTATGGCATATGATAATGAAAGAAAACCGTAACATTGGCAAAACGGGGTGAAAATGCCCTGTTGGAACATTTTCGGTACCTTGTTTTCCATGCTTCGCACGAAAGTTAGCATTTTCTGATATTAGGTAATTTCCTATTAAATTCTTACCTTTGCACCCGTTTTTGGTAACAAGACCTCTAACATATTTTAATCTGGTTAATAAATTTTAAAATAAATAAAAATGAGTACAGTAGCCATATCTGCAGCAGATGTAAACAAGCTGCGTCAAATTACCGGCGCAGGAATGATGGATTGCCGCAAAGCCCTGGCAGAAAGCGGTGGTGATTTTGAAAAAGCTATCGATTACCTGCGCCTGAAAGGACAGAAAGTAGCAGCAAATCGTAGTGATCGTGATGCCAAAGAAGGTGTTGCTATTGCTAAAGCTACTCCCGATGGAAAATATGGAATCATTATCCAGCTTTCCGCTGAAACGGACTTCGTATCAAAAAATGAAGAATTTATAACTTTCGCAAATGATATCGCTGAAGCTGCGCTTCATAATATGCCTCAGGATATTGAAGCTTTGAAAGCGTTGTCTCTTGGTGGTGCCACCATCAATGATAAATTGCTGGAAATGGTGGCCAAGATCGGTGAGAAAATTGATATTGTTCGTTATGACCAGATCAATGCCGATGCCGTTGTGCCTTATATCCATGGTAACTATCGTATCGGGGTACTGGTTGGCTTAAGCAAACCTCTTGCTGATCAGGTAACTGCAGCAGGTCGTGACGTAGCTATGCAGATTGCTGCGATGAATCCGCTGGCCGTTGATGCCGACAGCATTGCCCCTGAAGTGATCGAACGTGAAAAGGCGATTGCCGTAGAGCAAATAATCGCTGAAGGAAAACCTGCGGATATGGCCGAGAAAATTGCCGCCGGTAAATTAAATAAATTCTTTAAAGACAATACCTTGTTGAATCAACCTTTCGTAAAAGATAACGGAATTTCTGTTATGGATTACCTGAAAGGAGTAGAAGCCGGACTTACGGTTACTGCTTTCCGTCGTGCAAGCATCGGGTAAATTACTGATTGATCCCTATAATCCCGCTTTGGTTTGAAGCGGGATTTTTTTTATTTGCTATTTTGGGGGTATATTTACCTGTTTTGGTTATCTATTTAAAATAAAAGTGATGAATTATAAACAGGGCGAAAGCCGAAAAAAATCATTCCATACCATGCGGGGCATCATGGGAATCACTATGGGCCTGGTGTATCTCCTGATAGCTGCCATGATCATTTATATGCAGAAAATGAAACAGATAGACATCGGTGACACGTTTTCATACATCGCCGGCGGCCTGATGGCGGCCTATGGGCTGTTCCGTATATACAGGGGCTGGATGTTTACAAAAGGAAAAGGTTTTTAACCCGAAAGTATAATGGCGATTTACTATTATGAGGAAGGCATCTCCTCTGGTCTGACACAGAAAAGAAAGCTATCGGCTTTTTTAAAGGATCTGATCCTGGCTCATCTTAATATAAGAAAAATATCCATAAACTACATATTCTGTGATGATGCCTATTTGCTGGAAAAGAATCAGCAGTTCCTCAACCACGACACCTTTACAGACATTATTACCTTCGACCTTTCGGAGCAGAAGAATGAGCTTGTAGCAGAAATATACATCAGTATAGAACGTATCAGGGATAATGCGCAACGGTTTGAAGTGGAGTATATAAAAGAGCTGCATCGGGTCATTTTCCATGGCGCGCTGCATTTATGCGGATTTAAAGACAAAAAGAAAAGTGAGAAAACCCTGATGACAGCATGGGAAAACGACTGTCTGAAAAAATATTTTGATCTGAAATGAAATTAGAATTGGTGTATGAAGATGCGGATATTGTGGCCTACAATAAGCCATCCGGTTTATTGAGCATCCCCGACCGCTACAATGATACTTTACCCTGCCTTTATCATCTTGCGGCAAAGCAACACGATAAATTATTTGTGATACATCGGCTGGACAAAGATACCAGTGGCCTTATCTGTTTTGCTAAAAACGAAAAAAGCCATAAATATATGTCGGAATTATTTCAGGGAAGAGCTGTAGCCAAATATTACCTGGCCCTGGTGGATGGACAACCCATGAAACCTTCCGGCAGCATTATCGCGCCTATTGCAGAGCAACATACCCATAAAGGACGTATGTGCGTACAAAAGAAAGGACGTTTTGCCCATACCGATTATGAGGTATTGAAAACATGGAACAGCTTCTCTTTATTAAAACTCAGGATCCATACTGGCCGGACCCATCAGATAAGGGTGCACCTGCAACACCTGGGAAATTCTATTGTTTGTGATCCTTTTTATGGCAGGGGGGGCGCTCTTATGCTCTCTGCGATCAAGAAGAAATTCAAACTTTCTCAAAATGAGGAAGAAGAGCGTCCTCTACTCAACCGTCTGGCCCTTCATGCCTCCAGCCTGGCATTTAAGAACGAGCAGGGAGAAGATATCGTACTGGAAGCTCCTTTATATAAAGACATGGAAGTTGCCCTGAAGCAGTTAGATAAATGGGGCCGCTGACCGGATTCTCTGCCCGATAACGGGTAGAATTTCTCCCTCCTCGTTTGGGATCCCTAAGCCTATTTAAACATTTTCTGAACCACGCCGAAGATCGTCCGTACAATCGAACGCTGTACCTGCTTGCCGGCAGAACTTCCCATGGCCTTTTCTAACCAGGATTTTTCGGGCACGGAACGCCCTCTTTTAGCCGCAGGCCTGGCTGGTTTTGAGGGTAAGGTAAACTCTTGTTGTTTTGTTGCTGCCTCCATTCTCGCATTCAATATTTCATAGGCGCTTTCCCGGTCTATTACCTTATTATATTTAGGTAGCAACACAGAGGCTGCAGTAAGGGCATTGATTTCTTCCTGGCTTAATATGTCCATCCGGGAGCGGGGGGATAGCAGAAACGTATGTGCAAGAGGGGTCGGGATCCCTTTTTCATTCAAAAGGGTCACCAAAGCCTCTCCTATACCCAAATGCGTGATCAGATCTTCTGTTTTGTAAAATATGCTGGATGGATAATTTTCGGCTGTCTTTTTTATATCCTTACGGTCATTGGCCGTAAAAGCCCGTAACGCGTGCTGGATTTTAAGTCCTAACTGGCTCAATACGGAAGCGGGCACATCCTGGGGGTTTTGCGTACAAAAGAAAATGCCGACCCCCTTACTCCGGATCAGCTTAACCATGTTCTCTATCTGTTGTAATAATGCCTTATTCGCTTCCTTAAATATCAGGTGTGCCTCATCTATAAATAATACCAGTTTAGGTTGTTCCATATCCCCTTCTTCCGGCAAAGAGGTATACAACTCCGCCATCATTTGCAACATAAAGGTTGAAAACAACTTTGGCCTGTCCAGCATATCCGTCACCCGCAAAATATTAATAAACCCTTGGTCATTCCCGTTGCTCCGTATAAGGTCTTGTATATCAAAGGAAAGCTCTCCGAAAAAACGATCCGCTCCTTGTTGCTGCAGTTCGATCACCTTCCTGAGTATGGTACCTAAAGAGGTGGTAGATATTTTACCATAATCCTTTTCCAATGCGGCTTTACCTTCATCACTTGCATACTGAAGCACCTTGATCAGGTCTTTTAAATCCATTATAGCCAAACCATGATCATCGCAATATTTGAATAACATGGCCAGAAAACCCTCCTGGGTATCATTCAGTTCCAGCACTTTAGACAATAATACAGGGCCAAATTCAGTCACCGTAGCCCTTAATCTTACTCCCGCATCTTCACTTAATGAAAACAGCTCTACCGGGAATGCCCCGGGCGAATAGGTAGTCTCCAATAATTGATAACGTTCTTTGATCTTATCATTTTCGTTACCCATAGCGGCGATACCACTCAAATCCCCTTTAATATCCATGAACAGCACAGGAATGCCTGCATCGCTTAATCCTTCTGCTATTATTTGCAGCGTTTTAGTTTTCCCGGTACCTGTTGCTCCCGCTATAAGTCCATGCCTGTTCATCGTTCTAAGCGGTAGCCGGACCACACATTCCGGGGCTACCGTACCGTCGAACATGGCTGCACCCAATGGGATACTACGTCCTTTAAAGGTATAGCCATTTTGCATTTGCGATTTAAAAGTATCGGGTACCATAGATCATTGAATTTTTAAGAAGGATAGCCATACAGGCTATTCCACCAGGGTTCAAAAAGCATAAATACGAAAATTTTCTGAGAAGAAATGGAAGAAAAGGGTAGCCGGCCATAAAGTGAAGGAGGTATCAGCAAATAATTCCTACAAACATACAGCAGGATGCAATTTTGGATCCGGTACTCTCGTT
>CAZFKK010000019.1:3525-10425 GCA_964519735.1 uncultured Taibaiella sp. | reverse complement strand
CGGGAAAATGCGGCAGATGGCGCCATATACAAAACGGTTCGCTATTATTCGTAACTTTGCAACCTTTTGGTATTAGTAAATTGGTAATGGATCGTAAATCATTAATTGACAAAACAAGGCTACCGCGTCATATTGCCATCATTATGGATGGAAATGGAAGATGGGCAAAAGAGAAAGGAGAGGACCGTATCCATGGGCATCAACAAGGGGTATTCAGCGTGCGTGATGTGGTAGAAGGCTGTGGAGAAGCGGACATTCAATACCTGACCCTTTATGCTTTCTCTACCGAAAACTGGAACCGGCCAAAATATGAAGTGGATGCATTGATGGAATTGCTTGTCGGCACGATCCATAAAGAAGTGGCAGAATTGATCAGGAACGGCGTCCGGCTCCATGTGATCGGGGATATAGCTTCCCTGCCTGCTATCTGCCAGGAAGAACTGAATGAAGCTATTGACCTGACAAGCAACTGCCAGGGGCTGAACCTCGTACTGGCATTGAGCTATAGTGCCAGATGGGAAATCACGCAAGCCGTAAAGCAAATAGCCAGGGCGGTCAAAGAAGGAAACATGAACGTGGAAGAGATAAGTGATAACCTGGTAGCCAGCCATTTATGCACGAGCAATTTTCCAGACCCCGAATTGATGATCAGAACAGGTGGCGAGCATCGCATCAGTAATTTTCTATTATACCAAATGGCTTATACCGAATTATACTTTACAGAGGTACATTGGCCGGATTTCAGAAAGGATCATCTGTTTGAAGCTATTGTCAATTACCAGCAAAGGGAAAGGCGATTCGGCAAAACCAGTGAACAAATAAAAGAAACATAAAATTACTTATTATTAAATAAGTCGGAACCATCATCAAAAGTAAGCAAATCCCGGATTAATTATCTTCAATCACATCAATGCCAACAACACAACTACGCTATACACTTAGCACGCTGCTTCTACTTTTCATCACCTCAGTACTTTCCTTCGGGCAGTTCGGGAGCTCTGGCAACAGTCTGTCCGGCACTCGTCTTTATACCATTGCCGACGTAAAAGTGAGCGGTGTTCAATACCTGGACGCAGATCTGATTAAAACTATATCCGGGTTAAGTGCAGGGGACAAAATAAAGGCAGATAATGACCCTGCGGTATCAAAAGCCATTCGTAATCTCTGGTCACAACAACTTTTTTCTGACGTTGCCATTATCATTACTCAAAAAGACGGCGACCGTATTTTCCTGAATATCGCTATTGTAGAACGTCCCAGGATGAGCAAGCTTGCCTTCAAAGGCATTACCAAAACCCAGGAAAGCGAAATAAAAGGGAAATTGAATATAGCTCAGAATCGTATGGTAACAGAGGCGATGAAAAAAGATATTGAGCAACGCATTAAAAAATATTTCTCCGAAAAGGGGTATCTAAGTACCTCCGTCTTGATTAAAGAACAAGCGGATACCGGTGCCGTTCACTCTGTGAATTTAGTCGTTACCGTAAATAAAGGCAATAAGGTAAAGATCAACCAGATCAATTTCACAGGGAACGAGCATGCCTTAAGCTCCCGCTTAAAGGGCAAAATGAAAGGTACAAAAGAAATGCCCCGTATTTCTCTTTACCCGGCGGGAAACGCTTCTCTTTATGACCGGGAAAAACGTTCTTTTAAAAATTACCTGGACAACCAGGGTTACCTTTCTCCCAGTAAAACGCTGGATGCTCTTGAGCCCTATTTCCGCTGGAATATATTTGCAGGGTCCAAGTTCAACCCTAAAAAATTTGAGGAGGATAAAAATAATATCATCAATTATTATAATTCCCTGGGCTATCGCGATGCCCGGATTGCAGAAGATACCAGCTATCTTTCTGATAACGGAAACCTGAACCTGGAATTCAAGATAGAAGAAGGCAAGAAGTATTATTTCGGCGACATAGAATGGCGGGGAAATACCAAATATTCCGATTCTTTGCTAACCAGATTATTAGGCATTAAAAAAGGGGACGTTTTTAACCAGGAACTTATAGACAGGCGCCTGGGCGCTGCACCCAGTGCCGATGGCAGCATAGATGTAGGCAGTCTGTATATGGATGATGGTTACCTGTTCTTCAAGGTGGAGCCTGTTGAAAAATCCATTGTAGCCGACAGTATTAATTATGAAATCCAGATCCAGGAAGGGCCACAGGCAACCGTGAAGAACATCAGCATATCAGGTAATGACCGTACCAATGATCACGTATTGAGAAGGGAGTTATTCACGCTTCCGGGAGCTAAATTCAGCCGTGCAGACATCATACGGTCTATCCGCCAGATCTCTAACCTTGGTTTTATAGATCCTGAAAAAGTAAACCCGGTTCCTAAGCCCAATTATAATGACGGCACTGTTGACATCGAATATAATGTAGCAGAAAAATCAAGTGATCAACTGGAGCTATCTGCGGGATATGGAGGCTTTGCCGGATTTATGGGCACCGTTGGTATATCCTTTAATAATTTCTCCCTGAAAAACCTTTTTAAATTCAGGGAATGGGATCCATTGCCTATGGGCGACGGGCAAAAACTTTCCTTACGGTACCAATCCAACGGGCTATGGTTCAACTCTGCAAACTTTACCTTTACGGAACCCTGGCTGGGCGGTAAAAAACCTACTGCATTTACCGTGAACGGGATCTATGGCAGGCAGGCTTATGCCGATAATAATGCCGCCCAAAACAGGGATCCGAGGCTTCACTACCTTTCTTATTTCGGCGGGGGGGTATCTATGAGTAAACGCCTGAGATGGCCTGATGATAACTTTGTCTTTTCTTACGGAATTAATTTCCAAAACTATTACCTTCACGACTACGATTATCTCGGCATCGAGGGATTCAATAATGGGTCTGCCAACAACTTATTTTTCCGGTTCACCCTGGCGAGAAATTCAGTAGATCAGCCCATCTATCCGAGAAGTGGCGCTAATGTTAACTTCACGTTCCAGTTTACCCCTCCTTTTTCAGCATTTGGGGACAGGGATTTTGAGTCAGAAACATCACAGCAGAAGTACAAATGGATCGAGTACCATAAATACCGCTTTAATGCGGAATGGTACCAGCGTATTGCAGGCAACCTGGTGTTTAAAGTGGCCGCTAAATATGGATTTCTCGGCTATTACAATAAGCAACTCGGCTATTCGCCCTTCGAGCGGTTTAATGTAGGCGGAGACGGCTTGTCCGGCTTCAATACATTTGTAGGCAGGGATATTATTGCCCACAGAGGTTTTGATGTATATGCCACTAATGCTACCTTGTTTAATAAATACACCACGGAGATCCGTTATCCTTTTTCTTTAAATCCCAGTGCAACCATATTTGGATTAGCGTTCTTTGAAGCGGCTAATGGCTGGAACAATTTTAAAGAATATAATCCGTTTAAACTTTATCGTTCGGCAGGTGTTGGTGTGCGTATATACCTTCCTATGTTTGGTTTATTAGGACTGGATTACGGAGTGGGCTTCGACCGGTTGGGCAATGGAACCAAATTCGGCAATGCGGCTAAATTCACCTTTATGCTGGGATTTGAACCGGAGTAATTGAGGAAGCAAGTGGTTCTTAGAATGAGAAAAGTCATGAGGTTGACATTAAACTAAATCATGACATTATGGTCAAAGGATAACGTGTTTTCCCCTGCTCAGCCCAAGAGAAAACATTTCTAAAATTGATTTAAAATCTAAAAATATAATGAAAAAAATATTAATTATTTGCTCCCTGCTCCTTGCCGGCACGGTTGCCGTACAGGCACAACGTTATTGCGTTATTGATTCCAAATACATATTAGAAAAACTTCCTGAGTACACCAACGCTCAAAAACAATTGGATGCGTTATCTGAAGGTTGGCAAAAAGAAGTAGATACCCGGATGCAGGGTATTGACCAGATGTACAAGAGTTACCAGGCAGAACGTCCCATGCTGTCTGAAGATGCCCGTCAGAAAAGAGAAGAAGAGATCGTAACCAAAGAAAAGGCCGCCAAGGAATTGCAGAAAAAATATTTCGGCTATGAAGGTGAAGTCTTCAAAAAACGGCAAAGCCTGGTTAAACCCATACAAGACAAAGTGTATAATGCTGTGCAGCAATATGCCCAAACAAGAAATTACGACATTATTTATGATAAAGCCGGGGGAATTACCATCTTTTATGCTGATCCTAAAATAGATAAGAGTGAGGATATTTTGAAATTGATCCCCGGAGTAAAATAATTCGCTTAACTTTGCGACAATTTTTAACAAAAGCAATTAAAATTTCCTTTCTTTACATCAGGTAGTAAGGAATATATTAAAAACTAAAATTGAACAATTACAAATGAAAAAAATCATTTTTTTTATTGCAGTAGGCCTTACCATTGGTCTTAGCGTACAGGCACAAAAAAGTTTGGCTATATTAACTCCCAGGAATTATTGGAAACAATGCCTGAAGCACGCAAAGCAGACGCTGATATAAAGTCTTATATGCAATCCCTGGACGAGCAATATAAAACTATGATCACTGAGGGGCAAGGCAAAATGAAAGATTATGAAGAGAAATCAAAAACATGGACTGATGCTGTAAGGGAAATAAAAGAAAAAGAATTACAGGATCTCCAAAACAGGATGCAGGAGTTCCAGTCAACTGCAGACGAAAAGATTGGGAAAAAGAGGGAAGAACTGTACAAGCCGCTGCTGGAGAAAGCACAGGCTGCGATCAAAGCAGTAGGTGTGGAAGGTGGGTATGATTATATCCTTGATGGCAGTGCATTACTATATGCAAAAGATGGAGAGAACATTTTAACCCTGGTAAAAACCAAGTTAGGGATTAAGTAAAAGATCCGATTGCTTGATGCAATACAATGGCGGCCTTATTTGCTAAGGTCGCCATTGTTATTTGTATCCGTAATCTGATTTTACCAGGGTAATTCGATTACCCGATCAGGCATAGCAGTAGTGTCCTTTAACCGAAAGCCTGGTAATTCGGCAATTCCTGAATTTATAACCGGGCCAGCACAGCCTGAACCCTTTTCCGGGTTTCTTCTACGCCTATTTGCAATATAATGTCAAAAACGCCTGGGCCAAACTTCCCACCGACCAGCATAATCCGCAAAGGGAGCATCAGCTCTCCTTTCTTAAGGTTATGTTCCATGGCTATTCGCCCAAAAGAGGCCTCTAAGGCATCATGTGTCCCCGCTTCCTGGTCGAGCACAGCTAACCAGGCCTGGAAAAAATGAGCTTTCACCTCGGTCCATTTTCCCTGGATAGCTTCCAGGTCCAGCGACTCGGGTGCTTTAAAGAAAAAACGGCCCTGCTGTACAAAATCACTCAGCAGGTGGCATCTTTCCTTGATCATCCCGACCACCTGGCGTAAGTCATCTGCCTGGGGATCTATACCTTCTTCCTGGAAAAAAGGCAGCGCTAAGACAGCAAGACGGCTGTCATCAGCCCTCATAATATGTTGGTGATTGAACCATTTGGCCTTTTCATAATCAAATTTGGCCCCGGCTTTATGCACCCTTTCCATAGAGAATTGGGCACACAATTCCTCCAGGGTAAAGAGCTCCTGTTCGGTACCGGGATTCCAGCCCAGCATGGCCAGCATATTGACAAATGCTTCAGGCAGAAAACCACGTTCGCGGAACCCTGTGGTATGCACGCCATTGGAAGGATCTATCCAGTCCATAGCAAATACAGGAAAGCCCAAACGGTCTCCATCCCGTTTACTCAGCTTTCCATTTCCATCAGGCTTTAAGATCAGCGGTAGATGTGCCCATAAAGGCATCTGATCCGCCCAGCCCAGGTACTGCCAGAGTAAAATATGGACAGGCGCGCTGGGCAACCATTCTTCTCCACGGAAAGCATGCGTGATCTTCATCAGGTAATCATCTACAACCACGGCCAGGTGATAAGTAGGCATACCATCAGCCTTCAATAATACCTTATCGTCCACAACATTTGTTTCATGGCTTATCGCTCCGCGGATCATATCCGTAAACTGGACGACTTCATTTTCCGGCATTTTTATACGGATCACATACGGCGTTCCGTCAGCTATAAGTTTTTGTACTTCTTCTTCAGAGAGGCTCAGCGAATTGCGCATATGACCACGTGTGTGATGATCGTATTGAGGGGAAGGGTTCGTTGCCGATTTCAATTCCTCTCTCATGGCTGCAAGCTCTTCTGGCGTATCAAATGCATAATAGGCATGCCCCTGCTGCACCAATTGTTCCGCATATTTACGGTATATGGGTTTTCGCTCACTCTGACGGTAAGGGCCATAATCCCCTTCCTTCTTTACACTTTCATCCGGCAATAATCCACACCATTCCAGGCAATCAAAGATATATTCTTCCGCCCCGGCAACAAAGCGGGTCTGATCTGTGTCTTCAATACGCAAGACAAATGTTCCCTGGTGCTTTCTCGCAAAGAGGTAATTGAATAATACCGTACGGACACCTCCCAGGTGAAGGCCTCCCGTAGGGCTTGGTGCAAAACGTACACGAATAGGATTTGAATTCATCCTGCGAAATTAAAGAGATTTACTGAATGGACCGATACTTCCTTACCTATTGCGGTGCAAACAGGAAACGGAGTGTCACGCCGGCCCTGGTGTTCGTAATAGGATAGGCATTAGACATTACCGGGATGGTCTGCCTTCTGTCGTAGAAAAACCTCAACTGAAGGTTTTCATTAACAATATAATCTATGGACGGCGCTATGGTAACTACTTTCTGGCCACGTGTCGGCATAATCGTGTTGTCCACCAGGTAGCTGTTAAAGGTAACATCATTTCTATACCCTATATCCATCCTTATATTAATGTCATTTTTAAGCGTGTTGGTACCGAATACGGTAAAAGGAAGCGTAAGCCCTTTAAGACGATGCCCTCCCCCCAGCACAAATTCGCTTGATTTGGTTT
>CAZFKK010000019.1:714-3515 GCA_964519735.1 uncultured Taibaiella sp. | reverse complement strand
TTCACTCACCTGGTAATCTACAAGGCTGAGGCTTAACATCCGCATCTTATTATATTTAAGACTAAGGCTCAACCCGCTTTTGAAAGCGATATCCACACCCGCCAGCGGACCCAGGTTCTCTGTTATGGTTATATTGGGTACCTGGTAAAAAGGCACATAGTTCTGAGAATTGGAATCAATAAATGAAGGGAAGCCTACCCCCAGGAAATCATTATAAAAAAAGGAGCTGACAAAACTATTCATAGATAAGGTACCCGTATAGTTGTGACTGATGGCTACATTATTGAAAATTGCCTTTAAAGCAGGAATTTTTGAAAGCCCGTTATACGTGAAACGCCAGTTTGGCATAGGCAAATAGTACTTAAACGGGTTACTGCGGATATTAGCATTATCTCCGGTATTCACTAAGGGAACCGTATTAGGATCCCTTCCGCCATAGGCAGCCAGAAAGGAAGGGATCAGCACATCCTGGGCATAACGCGTATAACCTTTGGTGTACTCGGGATCATCCGGGTCCGGCAGGCTATTGGTATAAGGATTGACCACTCCCAATCTCCGGGACAGGATGTTGCGGTTATTCAGGAAATCCTGGTAAGGTTCCGACATCGTTTTACCATCTGAAGCTTTGAACATGGTTTTCAAGCCGATATAGGTAATACTGAAAGTACCCATGCTATAAGGACTATAATGCTGGTAAGCCCCGCTATCGGCACTGTACTTAAAGGTTTCCGAATAATTTTTGGAGAACTGTTTATTCCAGGTAAGGTCTAGCCGCATATCCGGGAAAGGCTCCAGCGTAGCCATCAGGTTAAAATTCTGAACATACGTTTGCTGCAGGACCCCGTTAAAGATGCTATCCCTGGAAATACGCTGTAAGGCAGCTTGCTCATCCAGCCATTCCTGTCCGGGTTGATAACCAAAAGCAAAATCATACCATTGATAATTGGACCGTGTATTTACCCCCAGGAACCTGCTGCTATCCATATAACCCGGCAACACGGTCCCACCGGTTTCAGAATAATTAACGGTCACTCTTTTGAGCATCGTGCCCAATTTCCCCGCCACCCAAAGTTCATTGGAAATCTCGGGCAGGATATTACGCTTTTTAGCACGCCATGCCGCAAGCGCCTTCCTGAACTTCTTTCGCTCTTCCTTCTTCAATTTCTTATAGGCCATATTATAGGCACCGGCGGTCATCGTGTCCGCACCTTTTATATCTGATTTTTTAACTTCTTTCTTCTGGGGCCGGGGGGGTACCTGGCTTCGCTTGCGCCTTTCCTCGGCCAATTCCTTCCTGCGTTTACTTCTATCGTCAGCAGTTTCAGCCTCTTGTTTCTGATCATCTTTACCCGAGCTGATACCGGACATTCCACCTTTAACCAGGTTACTATTATCCTGTACGCTCAGAGCTCCTTTAAATTTAGCATCCCTATCTGGCTTCCTGGGCGTGTTGATCGCTTTAAGCCACCTCGACTTATTGTATAATTGAGCAAAGTTGAATTCTCCATTCACCTGTTTCAACTGGGTATTGGCTATAATATTACCTTGTTCATAGGCAAGGCGGGAAGCTGCTGTCCAGTTATAAGTGGAAGTATAGGTACCTGTTAGCCGGGTCCAGTCCAGTAAAGGGATCTTCTGCGTGGGCAAGGCATAAGTGGCATTCAGCGATTGGCTGAAATAGGTGTTCCGGCCAAAACGGGAAAGGTTATTCAAGATCGTATCCCGTTTTTCTTTAGAATCGATAATACCATAAGGCTCATCAATACGGGATTGATTATTGCCGACGTAACTGAAAGACAAAGATTTGGTCAGCTCCCAACGTAGGTTATAGGTCCGGTCCCATACAAAATTTTTATAGAAGGTAGAAGGAATCTCATAAGGACCTTCATCAATATTTCTCACTGCAGTCTCACCAAATAAACGATGCAGATCATTCCGGAAGGAGAAGCTGCTCGGCAATAAATTAAAATTAAAATCTTTAACAGGGGCCAGCCATTTGGATTTGGATTTCACTATTTTCTTAAAAGGCTCTATATAGTTAACCTTGACCGTGTAATTGTAACCAAGGCCTAATCTCTGTTCGATCATTTCATCACGTTCTAACAAAGGATTACGCTTAAAAGCACGGTTATAAGAATAGTTAAGGTCAAAATTCTTAAGGCTCCAGGGCATAGGGGCTTTAGCTTGTTTCTCCGGATTACCCATATAGCGCACATTACTCATGTTGAAACTGGTAATGGACGCAAAATCCTGTGCAGCCTTTCTCAGGGAATCCCGCTGACTATTGCTGATTGCCGATCTTAACCTATCTCTGATGATCACATCCTTATCATAAGGATCATACTGAGGGTTGCTGGCTGACTGGGAATAGCCTACATATACCGGAAGCTGCAGCCCAAAGGACCGGGGCAACAATTTACCCAGGTTAATATTGGAAGAAGCGTCATACGTATATAAATTATCCCGGAACCGTTCGTCTACTTTCTGATCAATATTGCCGTATCCAATCGTGTGCATGCTTGCGCCCAGATGCACGTTACCCAGATCAGCCAGTTGGATATTGGTATGACCTGATGCTGCATACCCGGGTTTTTCATCCAATCCGGCCATACGTAATTCATCAAACCATAGCTCCACACATTTATCCTGCCCGTCATCAGAAGGATCGTCCAATGTCTTCTTAGGGTTAGAGACCCCCAACATAATATTCTTTACATCTCCGAAATTGGGGTTCCCTACTATAATAATGTTATTGCCCTTATCATCTTTAGTCCGGTAAGGGAGATAAGAAGGATGGCCCA
>CAZFKK010000019.1:0-704 GCA_964519735.1 uncultured Taibaiella sp. | reverse complement strand
GGCCCAGATTGTTCCGCTCATTCTTTACCTCTACCAGTTTACTAAATAATATATCCAATTGATTTTGTTCCGGCCATATTGTGGTGCTCGAAAAATTGCCTCCCGGAGGGGTGATCGTTAGCGGGATTTGGTATTCATAATAGTTATTGGTGAAATCACTTCCTATACGTGCAAAAGCGACCAAATCTCCATTTCGGAGCGGCATCTGGTTGGGTACGGATTCCGCATGAATAAACATCCGCAGGCTTTTGTACTGCCGCATGTCCGTACGCATATCTTTAAAGGCGGCCCGCGCATCACCATCCTTTAAACCGCACACCTCTAACGCCAGGGACTTTTCGTCCTGTTGTATATTCTGGTTAGTCATGGTGCCAACGGTCACCTGCCTTTCCACACCCGGCGGCATCATATAAGGCACCGGCTGCCGCTTTGAATTTTCTTCCAGGCTAACTGTGGTTAACGCAAAAGAGGTATTTTGCTGCTCTTCTTCGGGGATATTTTCACCCGGTTTACTTAAGGAGTATAAATAACGGCGCCACTGGCTTCTGTCCAGTTGCAATTGGGCAAACCGCATCACCACACTATCCTGGAAGCCGGACATAAACAACCGGACAAACCGGATAGAACGAAAATCATTAATGCCCCCTACAGCATGATCATAACTCCGGATCGGAATTTTGAACTGGTACCAGGTTTCTTCCTGC
>CAZFKK010000018.1:0-19715 GCA_964519735.1 uncultured Taibaiella sp. | reverse complement strand
GGCTTGGCATCATAGGAGCAGGCAGTATGTATCCTAACATCCTTCTGGAACATATCAAAAAATGCAAAGTTGCTACAGATAACCCGTTTGGCGTTAACCTGCCTTTATTATACCCGGACATTGACCAACATGTCCGGCATATTATCGAAGAACGGGTTCCTATCGTTATCACCTCTGCAGGTAATCCTAAAACCTGGACCTCCATTTTAAAAGAAAATGGCATAAAAGTAATACACGTAGTATCCAGTGCAAAATTTGCACTAAAAAGTCAGGATGCAGGTGTGGATGCTATTGTAGCGGAAGGATTCGAAGCGGGAGGGCATAACGGGCGGGAAGAAACGACAACGCTATGTCTTATCCCGCAAGTAAGACAAGCCATTGAAATCCCTTTAATTGCAGCCGGTGGTATTGCCTCAGGAAAGGCCATGTTTGCCGCAATGGCCCTTGGCGCAGAAGGTGTTCAGATCGGTAGCCGTTTTGTATGCAGCCACGAAGCCTCCAGCCATTTGAATTTTAAGGAAACTATTCTCAGGGCTAAAGAGGGAGACACTATGTTATCCTTAAAAAAGCTAACTCCGGTTCGCCTTATCAAAAACAAATTTTTTGATCTTGTTCAGGATGCCGAAAATCGTTGTGCAGGCGAAGGGGAACTCACCAAGCTCCTGGGCCGGGGCCGGGCAAAAATGGGAATGTTTGAAGGCAATCTGGATGAAGGGGAATTGGAAATTGGCCAGGTGAGTGGACTAATCAATGAAATAAAGTCCGCAGAAGCGATTGTAAAGGAAATATGGGAGGAATTTTACACTACAGCCCGGCAACCTTTTTTTGAAAGCAAGAAATCCGGGAAATTATACTAATAGGTATAGCAGGGTAAGGTACATTTGGAAAACACAAGCATTTGTACAAACTTCGTGCTGGAATACTATCTCTTACCTTTAATTAATATGCTATAATGGTAGAAAAAATCAAACTACTGCCACTACTTGTCTTATTGTTTATCGCTTCTTGCGGCAATAAAAACACCAAAGATGATACCCAAATTCCATCAGGACCAGAAATCCATATCACCATAAACGCGGGTGACAATATGCAATTTGATCAAAAATTTATCCAGGTGCGCAAAAATCAGAAGATCGTCCTCACCTTAAATCATACGGGAAAAATGGACAAATCCGTTATGGGACATAATTGGGTATTGTTGCAGGCTGGGAGCAGCACGATGGAATTTGGCGAAAAAGCCGCTGCAGCTAAAGAAACTGATTACATTCCTGCATCTGAAGAAAGTAAAATCATCTCCCACACCTCTTTGATAGGAGGAGGAGAAAGTACTACCCTAACTTTTCAGGCGCCGCCACCGGGAGAATACCCATATTTATGCAGCTTCCCTGGTCACTATGGTGTCATGAAGGGTAAATTATTTGTAGTTGAAACCCAATAAATTGACATTTTTACCGCTCTGTTTCAATTGATTAATTATGCTATCGTTAGATATAGCTTCCTTGGTTATCAAACCATAAGGATCAATTATTGCCATTTGTGACAATGACCTACCTTTGTGCGCTCAAAATTATTATTCATGTTTTTTGAAAATTATCAATATTCCAGTACAAAACGCCTGATGGACTATGTACAGATCGATACACAAAGTGACCCCTATTCAAACACTCAGCCTTCTACTGAAAAGCAAAAAAATCTAAGTAATCAGCTAGTTCAGGAATTAAAAGCTTTAGGCATTTCTGATGCCGAACTTGATGAATATGGGTATGTTTATGCTACAATTCCTGCAACAACGGAAAAAGATGTTCCAGTAATTTGTTTTTGCGCTCATGTAGACACCGCTCCTGATTGTTGTGGTACACAGGTAAAGCCTATTCTCCATAAAAATTATGATGGTAAAGACATCCTGCTACCCGATGGTCCTATCATCATTTCAACACTTAATCATCCCTATCTGCTGGAGCGGATAGGAGATGATATTATTACAGCATCCGGCCTTACTTTATTAGGAGCAGACGATAAAGCGGGGGTAGCTATTATTATGGATACCGCCCAGTATCTGATGCAACACCCGGAAATAAAACATGGTAAAATACGCATTCTATTTACCCCTGATGAAGAAATAGGAAGAGGCGTTAATGCAGTGAATATGGATAAACTTGGTGCTGACATCGGTTATACACTAGATGGCGGGGAAAGAGGGCACCTGGAAGGCGAAAGCTTCTCTGCCGATAGTGTCAGGGTAACCATACATGGTATAAGCGCCCATCCGGGATATGCTAAAGATAAGTTAGTGAATGCATTAAAAGTTGCCGGAGTTTTTCTTAATGCACTACCAAGAACTGAGTGGAATCCGGAAAGCACCAAGGATAACCAAGGCTTTGTTCATCCTGTACATATAGATGGCGGGGCGGAAAAAACAAGAATTGACTTTATTATTCGTGATTTTGATACTCAGATGCTCCAACAACATGAAAACAGGCTCGAAGGCCTTTTAAAAGAAGCTATTGCTTTGTTCCCCGGTGCCCGGTATGAATTTGAGATAAACGAACAATACCGCAATATGAAAGAGATCCTGGATCAAAAACCTGAAATAATGAATTATGCAGAAGAAGCTTATCGCCGGGCGGGCCTGGAGCCTAAGAGAATCAGTATCAGGGGGGGAACTGATGGTTCCCGCTTGTCGTTCATGGGACTTCCTTGCCCGAATATCTTCACTGGTGAGATGGGCATACATTCCAAACAGGAATATGTAAGTGCACAGGATATGGAAAAAGCAACCCAGGTCTGTGTTCACCTGGCAACTCTGGTAGCAGAGTAAGAACATTTATGCCTTAATTTTTATATTTTCACAGAAAGACCATTTAATCTATTTTACAATTTGTTATAATATATGGAAGAACGTTCACTTAATTTTCTTGAAGAGATTATTGAAAAAGATCTATCCGAAGGAAAATATAATAGCATACATACCCGCTTCCCCCCTGAGCCAAACGGTTACCTCCATATAGGGCATGCTGCCTCCATATGTCTTAATTTCGGCTTAGCCCTAAAGTATAATGGAAAATGTAACCTTCGCTTTGACGATACCAATCCCGTAACAGAAGAAACAGAATATGTGGAAAGTATCATGAACGATGTCAAATGGCTTGGATTTGAATGGGATCAATTGCATTATACTTCTGATTACTTCGAGACTTTACATGGTTATGCAATACAACTTATTGAAAAAGGCCTTGCTTACATAGACGATTCCTCGGCTGAGGAAATGGCTGCACAAAAGGGTGATCTGAACAAGCCAGGTTCCAACAGCATTTATAGGAATCGAACTATCGGAGAGAATCTACAACTTTTTGAAGAGATGAGAAAGGGGATCTATCCGGATGGAGCAAAGGTATTGAGGGCTAAAATAGATATGGCCCATCCCAATCTCCTCATGCGTGATCCAATTATCTACCGCATTAAACATGTCAACCACCATCGTACCGGCAATCATTGGTGCATCTATCCCATGTACGATTTCGCGCATGGACAGAGCGATAGTATTGAGCAAATTACACATTCCATATGCACTCTTGAATTTATTCATCACAGGCCGTTATACGACTGGTTTATTGAAAAATTAGAAATATTTCCTTCCCGTCAATACGAGTTTGCAAGAAGGAATCTGACCTATACGGTAATGAGCAAACGCAAATTGCTCCAATTGGTAAAAGAAAAACATGTGATGGGCTGGGATGATCCCCGTATGCCTACTATTAGTGGTTTACGCAGAAGAGGGTATACGCCGGAGAGCATTCGGAATTTTGCCGAAACGATAGGTATTGCCAAGCGCGACAATATAACAGATGTAGGATTATTAGAGTTTTGTGTAAGAGAACATCTGAATAAAGTAGCTCAAAGAGGCATGGCAGTACTTGATCCTGTCAAATTGATCATTACCAATTACCCGGAAGGCCACACTGAGCTTCTTGATGGTGAAAATAATCCTGAAGATACAAATAGCGGTTACCGTCATATTCCTTTCAGTAAAGAAATATGGATAGAAAGAGAAGATTTTATGGAAGATGCACCCAAAAAGTTCTTCCGGCTCGGCCCTGGTTTAATGGTTCGTTTAAAGTATGCATATATTATACAGTGCAATCATTTTACCAAAGATGATAATGGAAATATTACTGAAATACATTGCAGCTATTTTCCTGAAAGTAAAAGTGGTAATGATACCACTAATCTTAAGGTCAAGGGCACTATTCATTGGGTAAGCATACCTCATGCCAAAGTAGCGGAAATACGTCTTTATGATCGGCTTTTTAAAGTAGAAAACCCGGCATCTGAAGAAGGAGATTTCAAAGACTATATTAATCCTGAGTCTTTAATGGTCATTCCAGAAGCATATATCGAACCTGCATTGGCAACTGCTCAGCCTGGTGACCGCTTCCAGTTTTTACGTAAGGGTTATTTCTGCGTAGATAAAGACAGTAGCGCGGGACATATGGTATTCAACCGGACTGTATCTTTAAAAGACAGTTGGAGTAAAACAGTGCAAAAAGGAAACTAACAAGCAATTTTACTTTAAAAAGTTAATGAGCTTTCTTTCCATTCCGCATGTTCAACTCCCTGAGTTAATAACTGACTGATCCCTGCAACAACCTGATTGTATTCAGGTCGTTGCAGGGATTATCATTTTACCAGAATGTCAGAAAATACGCTATCGGATAGTACTTCCTCTTCATTTTCAGTAAAAATTTATCAAAATTAATATTAACTTCGCAGACCATACTTTTCCCCAGACCAGACTCACATCAATGACGATGGGAAATGTATATATTCTTAACATTTTAAAAGTGACAATAGAGTTATATGGATTCAGCTACGATTATTACCGCACTCATAGCGGTAGCAGCATTGGTAATAGGCATATTCTTAGGTAAGGCAATCTTCTCAAAAAATACAGAAAATAAAATCAAAGAGGCAGAACAACAAGCCCAAAAAATCACAGAAGACGCTAAAATACAAGCAGAAACATTAAAAGAAAAGAAACTCCTTGAGGCAAAAGAAAAGTTTCTTCAATTGAAATCTGAACATGAAAAAGAAGTTTTACAGCGTAACCAGAAAGTTGGAGAGGGAGAACAAAAATTACGGCAGAAAGAACAAGCATTGAATGATAAAAATCAGGCGCTACAAAAACAAAGCAATGAATACAATCAATTGAAAGCTAACTTAGAAAAGCAGCTTGAAATTGTAAATATTAAACGTACCGAACTGGAAAAGCACCAGGAAGAGCATATCAAAAGGCTCGAAAAGGTGTCCAACCTGACTGCAGATGAGGCAAAGAATGAATTGATGGATGCCATGAAGGAAGAAGCCCGTACCGGTGCTATG
Organism: uncultured Taibaiella sp.; assembly: GCA_964519735.1. Lineage (GTDB taxonomy): Bacteria > Bacteroidota > Bacteroidia > Chitinophagales > Chitinophagaceae > Taibaiella. The sequence goes on along the minus strand of CAZFKK010000018.1, from coordinate 14,336 downwards.
GGCCATATTCAGGAAATTGTGGAAGAAGCGAAGATAAATGCCTCAAAAGAAGCGAAGAAGATCGTTATTCAAAGTATCCAGAGAGTTGCAGCTGAACAGACTATTGAAAACGCTATTACCGTCTTCAATTTAGAAAGCGATGAGATAAAAGGCCAGATCATTGGTCGTGAGGGTCGTAATATCCGGGCCTTAGAAGCAGCAACAGGAGTAGATCTGATCATTGATGACACACCAGAGGCTATAGTCCTAAGCTGCTTTGATCCTTTACGCCGGGAAATAGCCAGGCTATCCTTGCAACGGTTAGTGCAAGATGGTCGTATTCACCCCGCCCGCATTGAAGAAGTAGTTGAAAAAACGAAAAAACAGATAGAAGACCAGGTAATGGAAATCGGAGAACGTACCATTATCGAATTGGGCGTACATGGATTGCATAAAGACCTGGTACGGATGATCGGTAAAATGCGTTTCCGCTCTTCTTATGGACAGAACCTGCTGATGCACTCTAAAGAAACAGCCAATTTATGCGGTATCATGGCTGCAGAACTCGGCTTGGGACAGAAAGTTGTCAAACTGGCTAAACGTGCAGGACTGTTGCATGATATAGGTAAAGTTCCTGACGAAGAAACAGAATTAAGCCATGCCCTGTTAGGCGCTAAACTTGCCGAAAAGTGTGGCGAACACCCTGCAGTCATTAATGCTATAGGGGCCCACCATGACGAAATGGAGATGGCCTATATTATCTCACCGATCATCCAGGCCTGTGATGCTATAAGCGGCGCCCGTCCAGGTGCCCGCAGGGAGATTATGCAAAGCTACCTGCAACGGATTAAAGACCTGGAAAATCTTGCTATAGCCTACAATGGCGTGGAGAAAGCCTATGCTATCCAAGCGGGAAGGGAACTACGTGTTATTGTAGAAGCAGAAAAAGTAAGTGATGCAGAAAGCGACCGGCTAAGCTTTGAGATTGCAGATAAAATACAAAAAGAAATGCAATACCCTGGCCAAATCAAAGTAACCGTCATCAGGGAAAAACGAGCAGTAAACATTGCCCGGTAAAAAAGGCAGAGTATCCTTTTTATGGCTACTATTGAAACCCGCGATGTACATAGATCTGTTCCCGGTTGCTTTTGTAAGCAACCGGGATTTTCTTTTTCCTCTCTTTATGGTTTAATTTATTCCCCCAATTATGTTCTTTCTATAGCAAAATCTTTTGCTTCCCCTGAGATATCAGGCTATTTTAGCAATTAAAAATTTGAATATACAGATTGGCAAATAAGAAATTACAATTCTTTATTAAAGATTAAACATATACTCCTCGTGAATAATTGATTGTTATTGCTGCAAAACAATAGGGCTATTTCTCTATTGAAACAGCCCTATTGTCATTATTGAAATTGAAACCCGTACATTATGATCAACCCTGTATCTGTACATTTTGTCAATGCATCCGAATTACTGGTTCGGCATCTCATAAGGAAACCCCATATTATAGAACACAAAACTCCAGGTGTCAGCATATTCATCTATAACTTTGGAAGTAGGCTTACCTGCTCCATGACCGGCCTTGGTATCAATACGGATTAAAGCAGGTCGGTTACAGCCTTGAGCTTCCTGTAGCGCCGCAGCAAATTTAAAAGAATGTGCAGGCACTACCCGATCATCGTGATCAGCAGTTGTTACCATCGTTGCAGGATAGCAAATTCCCTTCTTAAGGTTGTGCAATGGCGAGTATTTAAGCAAATATTCAAATTGATCCCGGTTATCGCTGCTGCCATATTCTACAACCCAACCCCAACCTACAGTGAATTTATGATAGCGCAGCATATCCAATACACCTACTGCAGGTAAGGCCACTTTAAATAAATCCGGGCGCTGGGTCATACAGGCGCCTACCAGCAATCCTCCGTTACTGCCTCCCCTAATGGCTAATCGTTCAGGGCTGGTATACTTTTCCCGGATCAGGTATTCTCCCGCTGCAATAAAATCGTCAAAAACATTTTGTTTCTGGGACAACATTCCTCCTTTATGCCATTCTTCTCCATATTCGCCTCCACCCCGGAGATTAGGCATACAATAAACACCTCCATTTTCAATAAACACCATATTCGCCACCGAGAAAGAAGGGGTAAGATTAATATTGAAACCTCCATAAGCATAGAGTAACGTAGGATTTGTTCCATCCAGCTTCAGCCCTTTCTTATGTGTAATAAACATGGGCACCTTCGTTCCATCCTTACTCGTATAAAACACTTGTTTTGTTTCAAAATCCTCGGGATTAAATTTCACATCCGATTTAAGGTACAATTCTGACAATCCGGTTTCAATATCATATTTAAAGACAGTAGCAGGATAAGTAAAGGAAGTAAATGTATAGAAGAAAGAATTGTTTTCCTTTTTACACCCAAAACCACTGGCAGTACCAACACCTGGCAATGTGATGGTTCTTTCTTTTACGCCATCATAAGTATATTGCACTTTCTGCGAACAAGCATCTTTCAAATAACTGGCAAAAAGTTTTCCCCCACCTGTTGACACACTTTCTAAGGGTTCTTGCTGCTCTTGAATAATCGTCTCCCATTGAGCGGGATCCGGACTTGCAGGATCAAGTAAAATTACTTTATAATTAGGCGCATTATGATTAGTTTGCACCAGAAGGAAGGCCCCTTTATTATCTATCACATTGGCATTAGTAGAAAAGCCGGGAATAATGGTAGTAAAACCTTTTGAATTTTTATCTTTCAGATCTTTTACTTTTATTTCACTTCCATCTGTTCCTTCAGAGATACTCAACACCAGAAAACGTTCATCTTCCGTAAGATGGGGACTTACATAACGCAAAGGATGCTCCTTGTCTTCATAAATAAGGAGATCTTCACTTTGAGGAGTACCGATTTTATGATAGAATACCTTTTGATACTCCGTCTTTGCACTATATTTAGTCGCTTCATTTTTAGGGCGTTCATATCCACTATAATAAAAGCCATCCTCGCCAGCCCATGAAATACCGGTAAACTTCACATATTCCAGTTTATCCTTCAAAAGCTGTCTGCTCTTCACATCCATTACAAAAACTTCCTGCCAGTCACTACCTGATGCAGATACAGCATATGCGAAATATTTTTGCTTTTTAGAAAACTCCATAGCCTGAAGTGCTACTGTGCCATCTGAGGAAAGCGTATTGGGGGCGAGCAATAGTTCTTCATTACCATCCAGCCCCCTCCTCATATACAACACAGCCTGGTTTTGCAAACCACTATTTTTCGAAAAGATATACCAATCGCCTTCTTGCTGCGGAGCACCATATCTTGGATAATCCCACAACTCTGTAAGACGCTTATGTATTTTGGCACGAAAAGGGATTTTAGCCAGGTAATCATGGGTTAATTTATTCTGCTCCACGACCCATTCCTCGGTATCCCGGGCAGTATCATTTTCAAGCCACCTATATGGATCGGCAATTTTCATACCGAAATACTCATCAGCCTGGTCTGTCTTCTTAGTTACCGGGTAGGTAATGGTTTGCGCATTCATAACTGTACAGGCGCCTAGAACAAACGCCGTTAAAGGGAGCAGTGCTTTTTTCATTATAGAAAATCAAAGATTGTTGGGTCAAAGATAAAAAAACTGTTCCTATTATTTAAATCTATTCGATGCTACCCTGTAATATATTAGCCTTGCCTACAGTTTTCACTTTGAGCCATCTCCATATCTCGATACAGCAGGTTAAATAACTTTGATCTTCTTTTATAGGAATTCAATTTGTCCCTGGTAAGCCGGTCAAAAAAATTGAAGCAAGATGTTCCTGCAACTTCGTTACCCTTCTTTAAAATAAGTTGGTAACTATTCCGAAAATACATAATACCCTGATAAACATCTTCTATTGAAAGAACCAAGCCTTCATTTTTCTTTCCGGGCTTACTTCCAGCCTGTTTATCAAACGCTCTTGTGGTACTATCGGGTAAGGGCCTAAAAGCATACTGAGTCTTAGGCGTAAAATAGTCCAGGCCAAGCAGTACACTGTCTTTAGACACAAGAATCTCTGATTCAGCTCCCATAGTTATCAATTGGTATTCGGCATCAACTTGCTTCACGAAAACTAGTACCCTTTGGTCCTTACTGTAATGCGCCCGCCTGGAGGATCCGGGATGCCCTTTGAATCGAACAATTTTAAGAGTAACCATTTGGCGGCCATCGCGGCAAGCCAAATAGAAATAGCGGTCATCCAGCTTAACAATATGGCCAAGGACCACCTTCTCCGCAGAAAGAGCCAGATCAAATAATTTAAGCGGAGTATAAACAGCATGTACGTGTAACCCCTTGAAAAATAAGAAAAGCAAAATAGCAACCTTTATATTCATAGTCAGTAAAAACACATAAAAAGGAGCCTTAAATTAACTGGAAAAGACAAGGAAATTTGAGGTTAATTTCAACCAAATGTAGCCTTTTTCAATCATAAACATTACTTTAGCGGTTCAATTTTTGAGTATGAATTTATTGGAAAACAAAACAGCATTGATTACAGGTGGCAGCCGTGGTATCGGAGAAGCTCTTGTTTTAAAATTTGCTGAACAAGGTGCAAATATTGCATTCACCTACTTATCCTCTGATGAGAAAGCTAAAGCCTTGGAAGAAAAGGTCAAGACAATGGGCAGAGAGGTAAGGGCCTTTAAAAGTGATGCGGCAGACTATGGCGCAGCAGAAACATTGGCCAATGATGTAGTAGCCACTTTCGGCAGCATTGATGTGTGTGTTAACAATGCAGGTATTTCCCGGGATAATCTTTTACTGCGTATATCACCGGATCAATGGGATGAAGTCATGAATGCCAATCTGAAATCGGTGTTTAACCTGACCAAGCAGGTGATGAGGCCCATGATGAAAGCGCGTAATGGCAGTATTATCAATATGAGTTCTATTGTAGGTTTAAAAGGTAATGCAGGTCAAAGCAGCTATGCAGCATCAAAAGCCGGGATCATTGGTTTTACAAAATCTATAGCCCAGGAACTCGGCAGTCGTAATATCAGATGCAATGCCATTGCTCCCGGTTTTGTAGAAACAGACATGACCCACTACCTGAAAGAAGGAGATGTGAACCAATGGTTTAGTAAAATACCTTTGCAACGTTTTGGTAAACCGGAAGAAATTGCGAATGTTGCCTTGTTTTTAGCTTCTGACCTGAGTTCTTATTTAACCGGTCAGGTATTAAGTGCTTGCGGGGGTATGAATATGTGATTATCAATACCCGCTAATACAACTATATCTGTTTTTGTCCGGCCACAAACAGATATGCCTTCATCAGGCAATGAAGAATAAACCAATTAGCTTTACCTTTGTTGCCGCAAAAAATTAATTAAATGGGAAAAACACATGCAGCAATTACTGCTGTAGGGGGCTATGTTCCTGATTATGTACTCACTAATCAGGAGCTAGAGACTATTGTTGACACTACTGATGATTGGATAACTTCACGTACCGGCATCAAAGAACGTCGTATTCTAAAGGGCGATGGGCTGGGTACTTCTATCCTGGCTACTCATGCAGTAAAAAACCTTTTAGAAAGCAAGTCCATTGATCCGGCATCCATAGACCTACTGATCTGCGCTACCACAACTCCGGATATGCAATTCCCTGCAACAGCAAATCTCGTTGCAGCCAATTGTGGTTTGACCAATGCTTTTAGTTATGATATCAGTGCAGCCTGCAGTGGTTTCTTGTATGCATTGACCACTGCGGCCCAATTTATAGAAAGCGGCCGTAATAAAAGGGTAATTGTAGTCGGAGCAGACAAGATGAGTTCTATTGTTGACTATCAGGACAGGACCACTTGCATCATTTTTGGTGACGGAGCCGGTGCCGTACTTCTTGAAGCCAATGATGAAGGCAACGGAATTATGGACTCTATCCTGAAAAGTGACGGTAGAGGCTGGGTGCATTTGCATCAAAAAGCAGGAGGATCCAAAAAGCCCGCTTCTATAGAAACAGTGATGGCTAAAGAACATTATATCTACCAGGAAGGTCAAACTGTGTTTAAATTCGCAGTAACCAATATGGCTAATGTTTCAGCAGAAATTATGGAAAGGAACGGGCTTAAGGGCGATGATGTACAATGGCTGGTGCCACACCAGGCCAACCTGCGTATTATTCATGCAACTGCTGAACGAATGCAGTTGCCCGAAGAAAAAGTAATGCTTAACATACAACGCTATGGCAATACGACCAGCGGCACCATTCCCCTTTGCCTATGGGAATGGGAAAGTAAACTCAACAAAGGAGACAATATTATTCTTGCCGCGTTTGGAGGAGGCTTCACATGGGGAGCTACCTATATCAGATGGGCTTATTAATGACCCGGCAATTAATCTTTCTTAAAATTAAGACTGTCTCCTATGTTTGCATCAAGCAAATGTAGGAGACAGTCTCTTTATGATCATCAATCAACAGCCGGAACATTATATTTTTTCCATTTCTGCCGCAATCAATTTTTCCAGGTAAATACGTAAAGGCTTAATTTTTACCTTTTCGGTTACATCAAAAGCAAATGCATTGACCATTATATTCTGAGCCGTTTGTTCACTAATCCCCCTGCTTTGAAGATAAAACAAAGCTTCTTTATTAATCTGCCCGATGGTAGTACCATGGCTGCACTTTACGTCATCAGCAAATATCTCAAGCTGAGGCTTCGCATTTACCGTAGCTTTATCGCTGAATAACACATTATTACTTTGTTGGAAAGCATTTGTTTTTTGGGCATCCTGGTACACATATATCTTACCGTTAAATACCGCTTTGGATTTATCCAGTAATACTCCTTTGTACAACTGATTACTTTCTCCATGGGGATGTTTATGGTGCACTTCTGTATGATTATCCACCAATTGACTGCCCGACGTAAGGTATAAACCATACAGGTGACTCTCCAAATTGGGTGCATCCATGTGCAGTACCAGGTTATTGCGCACAAAATCGGATCCGGGCAAGGTAAAGGTATAATTACTATAATTGCTATGTTCCTGCTGTGTCGCTTCTGTACGTTGCACAAAACGCATCCCCTTGCGTCCTGTCTGGATATCGTAATGATGAAAATGAGCTTGTTCGGCGATTGCAATTTCAGTAACGCCATTTACAAATACCATATGATCATTTTCTTCGCAAATAACCGTTTCAATAACCTCCAGGGAGGCATTAGCATTAATTACAAAGAGATGCCGCGGTTGGATAAAGATATTCGTACCCGAAAGAAATACATGGATAACATGTAATGGTTTGTCAAGTACTACCCCCTTAGGCATTTCAATAAACAAACCATCCGTGTACAATGCCGTATTCAATGCAGAAAAAGCATGTCCTTCTATAGTAGCAATATTACCAAAATGCTTTCTGAAAGAAGGTTCACTTTCTGCCATAGCGAAAGGAAGAATCTTTATGAGTTGTGCATCCGGTAAAAAAGAAAGATCATTATTAATTTCACCGTTTACAGTGACTAACCTGTATGCGCCCTTATGTTCTCCCTTTATAGCGTTTTGCAATGCATCCAAATGAGCTGCGATCAAACGCGCGGTCTGATCAAAGGCATCTTTGCTTAATTCCTGTGGCCTCAATTCCAGTTCATACTCTTCTTTTAGAAAAGGGAGAATATTGGTATATTTCCATTCTTCATTTTTGATAGAAGGAAAACCTATAGCGTTGAAAATATTAAATGCCTCCTGACGAATTTGACGCAACTGATCATTGCTGCTTTGCAAAGAAACAATCTCAAATCTGGCCGCAAAACGTTCATACAAGGGCGTTTCCAATTGGTTGGTCATCATCATTTTATTGTAATTTACGCACGATTCCTGTAAAAAAAAATTATTTATACTATGATCAGCGCATCTATATTATTGCACTATGCAGGAATGATCTCCTTAATCCAATCATACCCTTTTTCTTCCAGTTCAAGTGCCAGACTCTTATCTCCTGTCTTTACTATTTTACCCTCACTGAGCACATGTACAAAATCCGGAACGATATAATCCAGCAAACGTTGATAGTGGGTAATAATGATAAATGCATTATTCTTATTACGCAGTTTATTCACACCACGGCTTACTACTCTCAGGGCATCGATATCAAGGCCTGAATCTGTTTCATCAAGGATAGCCAACTTAGGTTCCAGCATAGCCAGTTGAAAGATTTCGTTACGTTTTTTTTCACCTCCGGAAAAACCTTCATTCAAGGAACGATTAACCAGCTTCGCATCAAATTCTACCAGTTTTTGCTTTTCTTTAGAAAGCGCCAGAAATTCTTTGGCAGTCAACGCCGCTTGCCCACGATAAGCCCGTATCTCATTCATCGCTGTTCTCAGGAAATTGATATTTGAAACGCCGGGAATTTCAATAGGATATTGGAAAGCCAGGAAAACGCCTTCCCGGGCACGATCTTCAGGGGACATATCCAAAAGGTCCTTGTTATCCAACAGTATACTTCCAGCAGTTACCTCATAATTAGGGCGACCTGAAAGAACGGAAGCTAATGAGCTCTTACCAGCTCCGTTAGGGCCCATAATGGCATGCACCTCTCCCGCCTTCACCTCAAGGTTTAACCCTTTTAATATTTCTTTTCCTTCTACTCCTGCATGCAGGTTCTTAATTGATAACATAAGTCGTATAATTCCTAAAAATGTTTACTTTAAAGTAGTTACTTTCTTCTTCCAATGCTTTTTAGCCGACACTACCTTCCAATGATATTGCCAACAATTTTTGCGCTTCGACAGCAAACTCCATAGGCAGTTTATTCAGCACTTCCTTAGCAAAACCATTTACGATAAGTTCCACTGCCTTTTCCGTATCAATACCACGCTGATTTAAATAAAAAATCTGGTCCTCACCTATTTTTGAGGTAGTCGCTTCATGTTCCAGCGTCGCTGTATTATTTTTTGACTCTATATAGGGGAAAGTATGTGCACCACAACGGTCTCCAATCAACATGGAATCACATTGGGTGAAATTTCTGGCATGATCTGCTTTACCTCCGATCTGCACCAGACCGCGATAACTGTTTTGGCCATTGCCCGCCGAAATACCTTTTGAAATAATGCGGCTGCGTGTATGTGCGCCGATATGATGCATTTTAGTACCGGTATCTGCAATCTGCCGTCCCTTCGCTACAGCTACACTATAAAATTCACCATAGCTATAATCCCCCATGAGAATAACACTGGGATATTTCCAGGTAATTGCAGAGCCGGTTTCTACCTGCGTCCAGGAAATGTGCGAATTTTTGCCTTTACAGATACCTCTTTTAGTTACAAAATTAAATACACCCCCTTTACCGTCCTTATCCCCGGGATACCAGTTCTGCACTGTAGAATACTTTACCTCCGAATTTTCCAATGCCACAATTTCCACCACTGCAGCATGCAACTGGTTTTCATCACGCATGGGCGCTGTACAGCCTTCCAGGTAACTCACATAAGCATCATCATCAGCCACGATAAGCGTCCTTTCAAATTGTCCTGTATTGGCCGCATTAATCCGGAAATAAGTACTCAATTCCATGGGACATCTTACCCCTTTGGGAATATAAGCAAAAGAACCATCTGAAAAAACAGCAGCATTCAAAGCCGCAAAAATATTATCACTATGCGGCACTACCGTACCCAGATACTTTCTGACAAGATCAGGATGCTCCTGCACCGCTTCACCAAAAGAGCAGAAGATGATACCCTGTTTGTGTAATTCTTCCCGAAAAGTTGTGGCGACAGAAACGCTGTCAAATACAGCATCTACAGCCACCCCAGCCAACGACTTTTGTTCATTAAGGGGAATGCCCAACTTAGCAAAAGTGGCCAGCAATTCAGGATCGACTTCATCCAGGCTATTATATTTTATTTTATTTTTAGGAGCGGCATAATAGGATATGGCCTGAAAATCAAGGGCAGGCATTTCAAAATTCTGCCAATCGGGCATTTCCATTTTCTGAAAGGCACGAAAGGCCTTCAAGCGCCATTCCAGAAGCCATCCAGGTTCGTTTTTCTTTTGAGATATAAAATGGATGGTTTCTTCACTAAGCCCTGGTGGCAGGATATCCATCTCAATATCTGTAATGAACCCATGCTCATATTCCTTACCCGTAATTTCTTCTAAAAAATCGGTGCTGTTATTTTCCATACCTCATTATCCTTTAAAGGATATCTATCCGGTTTTATCAAAACGCAAAGTTACGATCAAAATACGGCAATAACCAACGATACCCATAAAAGGTTTCTATGAGGAAATCGACAATGAATGAGCGAAATCATGCATTGTAAACAGTTAAACAAGCATATAGAAAAGAGATAATAATCTATTATGCCCCTTGAAAAAACAGTATTAAAAACCTATGCCTATACCCACCCCAAGGGTATTGAAAGCATCATTTCTCTCATTTGCGGTTACAGTGGGAACGTAACCATCGATTTCATCACCCAGGCAAAGGTTAACCCTATAATTCAAGTTAACAAAGAGTTTACTTCTCTTGCCAAAAGATACTACCGGATAGCCAAAGCCTACTTCAACAGGAATAAGAAAATCAGAACGCTGTTCTTCATTTAATACCCCATAATCCGGATTAGCTATTTTATTAGATTCGGTTTTATAGCTTACCATACCCAGCCCGGTACCTCCGTACAGATGGCTTAAAATGGAGATTATACTTTTATTGTTTTTTTGTTTGATCAATGCAAATGGCATGAACCTTGCTGTCAGCGCAGCTGAAAAGAAATTACTTTTGAATCCCATAATATCTTTATTTGCATCATTTACAGCAACACCACCTTTAAGGCCCCCTTTATTAACATCCACTCCTACAGACAGGTATTTTGCGAAACCATATTCCAATCCCAGTCCTGCAAAGCCTGCCGATTGGGATGGCGTCACATCGGTAAAAGAAAAGGTACCTCCACCTAATATAGAAACCTTGAACAATGAAGAGGATTGGTAATCTTCTACATTTTCATCCTGCGCCTGGGCCAATAAAGGGCAGAAGCCAGCAAGCAAGGCAATAGTTTTTAATTTGCTATGCACAAAAGACAATAAACTCATTTTATACGGATTTAATAGTTAATTCCGGCAAAACTAGTATTTATAAGCGAAACAAGGGACAGGATTTTCTAAAAAAACCAATACGTGTTGATTAAATAACCTATTAATACAGCAACCTTCCGGCTAATGAGTTATCGGACCATTGGACTTGTAATGAGTCTCAGCTAAACGTTTAAGTTTATCTATAATCCTCAATTCCACTCCTTTATATTTTTCTTAGTTTTTCTGCCGCTGCCAGCAACGTTTCTGTTTTTTTTGCAAAACAGAAACGAACGCACCTTTTTTTATTTGCTTCCGTGCTATAAAAGGGACTTAGTGGAATGGTTGCCACGCCATATTCCCGGGTCAGCCAGGCAGCAAATTCGAGATCGGGAAGATCTGAAATAGAAGAATAGTCCATAACCTGAAAATAACTGCCCTGCGCCGGTGCTTTAAACGTAAATCCGGTGGGTATCATCGCATTTAAAAATGAATTCCTCCGGTTTTCCAATAAAAGAGTCACTTCAGAAAAACGGTTCAGTTCCTGAATATAAACAGCAATAGCTTGTTGCATGGGTGCGTTAACGCTGAAACAAAGATATTGGTGTATTTGCCGGAAAGCCTGTGTAAGATCAGGAGGAGCTATACAATACCCCATTTTCCATCCCGTGCAGTGAAGGCTTTTCCCAAACGAATATATTACAAAACTTCTTCTCCTTAATGATTCGTAACGCAACACTGAAATATGCTGCGCGCCATCAAAAACCATATGTTCATACACCTCATCAGCAACCACATATAAATTTGTTCGTTCTATTATCCGCGCAAGTTGCCGCATATCTTCTTCTTGCCATATACTGCCACATGGATTATGCGGGTTATTGATAATAATTGCTTTGGTCCGTGAAGTCAGGGCATCTTCCACCTTTTGCCAGTTCATGGTAAACCCATCATCGTTCAAAGCAACACCTACCGGGATGCCGCCACACATATAAATACCAGGAACATAACTATCATATGCAGGCTCCACGACAATCACTTCATCTCCCTTTTCCAGGATAGTGTTCAGTGCCGTATAAATTCCATAAGTAGCACCCGGTGTTATCGTGATTTCTTGTTCCGCGTCAATAGTGACCTGTTGAAAATGACTGATTTTTTCTGCAATAGCGGTTCTTAAAGCCGGCAAGCCGGCCATAGGAGCATATTGATTATACCCCGCACTGATGGCTTTTTCTACCAACTGGCTCAAAAGAGGATCTATAGGAAAATCAGGGAAACCCTGGGCCAGGTTAATCGCCTTGTGTTCGTTGGCCAGGGCGGTCATCGTACTAAAAATACTATTGCCGGCAGCGGGGTATTTGGGAAGAAGCATATTTCTATTTTATTACATTATAGGCCAAAATATTCCAGGATATATTCCTTCAAGAGAATTTCCTGAGCAGCCAGCGTATTATCCGTTTCTACTTTCTTTACTTCCCTGAAATGAGGCCAGCCTTCCTCATCATGCCCTTCCAATACATAATATCCTCCTTTACTTAATAAAGTACAGACAGCCACATGCATTAAATCCTGCTTCTGCTCCTTTGAAAACTTTATTTTAGGAATTCTGCCTTCATATTCATTCATACCAATCAGGAATAAGATGGCTTCCATATTAGGTTTCTTTCCAAAACGTTCTACCAATTGCCCTTCCAGCACAATCCAACGTTCAAACAATGAGGGTTTATATTCCATTTTAGGATTCTGATTTTAAGGACACCTTACATCATTTTTTTCAATAAATCATTTACGGAAAGACCTTCTGCTTCAGCTTTATAATTGCGCACCACTCTATGCATTAACACAGGAAGGGCCATAGCCTTAACATCTTCTATATCCGGGGAGAATTTACCGTGCAGCAAGGCATAGCATTTTGCAGCCAGCACCAGGTATTGCGAAGCTCTTGGCCCTGCACCCCATGCCAGGTATTGGTCGGCCAAAGGGTTATTTTTTGCAGCAGCAGGCCGGGTTTGCTGTACCAGGCGTACTGCGTATTCCAGTACATTATCAGGAACAGGCACCTTACGTACTAATTGCTGGAAGTATAGAATTTCTTCCGCATGCAGTACTTTAGGCAGCGTAATATTTTGCGGACTGGTCGTTTGCCTGACGATTTCAACTTCCTCTTCAAATGCAGGATAGTCCACAATAATCTGGAACATGAAACGGTCTAACTGCGCTTCGGGCAATGGGTAAGTTCCTTCCTGTTCAATAGGATTCTGGGTAGCCAACACAAAAAATGGAGCAGGTAGTTTATATTCCTCCCCTGCAGCAGTAACATTACGTTCCTGCATAGCTTCCAGCAGTGCCGCCTGGGTTTTTGGGGGAGTCCGGTTGATTTCATCTGCCAGCACTATATTAGCAAAAATGGCTCCTTTGATAAATTTGAATTTCCGGTTTTCGTCCAGTATTTCAGCTCCGGTTATATCACCAGGCATCAGATCGGGCGTAAACTGGATGCGCTTAAAGCTCAGATCCAAAGCATCCGCCAATGTTTTCACCAATAATGTTTTTGCTAACCCGGGTACACCGACCAATAGGCTATGGCCGTTACACAAAATGGAGATAATCAATTGCTCCACTACATCCAACTGTCCTACGATCACCTGTCCTACTGCCTTTCTGAGTTCTGTATATTTATCCTGTAATGCCTTTACAGCTTCAACATCCGATGCGTATGCTACCATGTTTTCTTTATTCCGGGTATTTTAAAAGTCAAAGCGCAATCCGGCGCTGCTAATTAATGGTCACAAATGTAAGGAAAAGAGAATTGATTGTTTACATGAGCACGACCACAAATAGTATTCCGCCTAAAACCAATTTAGCGTAAGTCATTTCTAATTTATTTAAAGATAAGAAAAGGGACAAAATATACTGTATGCAAGCATATATTAATAATCAATAACCTGTTCTTCATATTCCGGCATAGGCCTGAATTCATATTGCTGATTGCGCAACTGCGGCTCAAAACCAGATGCCCTGATCGCCTCCTGGATACCTTCTGCTGTAAAGCGATGCGGCGCTCCTGCGGCGCTCACCACATTTTCTTCAATCATAATGGAACCAAAGTCATTAGCACCGGCATGCAAACAAAGTTGGGCTACAGGTTTGCCTACCGTCAACCAACTGGCCTGGATATTTTTCACATTAGGCAACATAATCCGGCTCATGGCAATCATCCTGATATATTCCGCACCAGTTGTATGGTTACTTGCACGCCGGATCCGTTGCAGCAAAGTATCCACATCCTGGAAGGTC
>CAZFKK010000017.1:6875-19898 GCA_964519735.1 uncultured Taibaiella sp. | reverse complement strand
ATAGAATTTCCGAAAACAGAATTTCCGGCTGACATGAATCCTGAAGTAGGTGTTCAGTTACATTTAAGTGACAATCAGGGAAATCACTTTCCCGTTATCGTTACGGAGGTAAAGGAAGAAAGTGTGATCCTGGATGCTAACCATCCTCTGGCAGGGAAGGACCTGATTTTTGATATTGAGTTGGTAAGCATAGATTAAACGCTTAATATTTTGTAGAAGTCCCGCTCCCGGGTATATTAATTCCGGAGCGGGACTTGACCTATTTCCTATTTTTGGTGCTGAGCGCCGGATTGGAGGACGATTCCCTGTGGTACTATTCAGGTTTGCTTTTGTATATTTGCCGTTATAAAATTATATATTCATGTTTTGGATGCTTTTGTTGCAGATTTCCCCGGATTCATTGACTCAAATGGCACCTCTTCCCGTTCAGGCACCGGAGGAACTCTCCCTTTGGTATTTATTGAAGGAAGGGGGTATCCTGATGATTCCATTGGCGATATGCAGTGTGTTGGCAGTTTACATTTTTGTTGAACGCTATCTGGCTATCCGTAAAGCGGGCAAGACTCCCAACGATTTCTTATTGAGGATCAGGGAAAAAATAACCGATGGTAATATGCCAGGCGCACAATCGTTATGTAAAAATTATGAAGGCGCTATTCCCCGCATGATTAATAAAGGGGTTAGCCGTATTGGCAAGCCTATGGATCATATTGAGAAATCAATGGAAAATACCGGTAAGTTAGAGGTGTACCAAATGGAAAAGAACCTGGGTATTCTTTCTACGATCGCAGGCATAGCGCCAATGTTTGGTTTTTTAGGAACCATAGCGGGAATGATCATTTTATTTTTCAATATCCAACACCAGGGATTCTCTATTGAACATATTGCAGGAGGAATTTATACTAAAATGGTCACTTCTGCCGTTGGATTAATTATCGGTTTGCTGGCCTATGTAGGCTATAATTACCTGAATGCGCAGATTAATAAAAATGTGAACAGGATGGAAGCAGCTTCCAATGAATTCCTGGATATTTTGCATCAACCTGTGGTATAATCTGCGCTGCCAAAGACAGGTAGTTACCGGTTAACGGAATTTTATAATGATTCTTCATAAATATTTATGGCTTTTATGATGCTGTCTGCAACACAATACTTTTACATTGCCATAGCGTTTGCTTTATCCCTGCTTATTCATTACCTGGTTATACAATTATCCATCAGAAGCGGTTACTTTCTGGATGAAGGGGAAAAGATTCAAAAGGCACATGTAGGTGCTACGCCACGTATTGGAGGATTGGGTATTTTCCTGGCTTGTATGTTTATCCTGAACGATGCAGGGGTAGGTGGTTACCTGATGTTGGCAGCCATTCCGGCCTTTGTAGCCGGTTTCCTCGAAGACTATTCCGGCAAAGTAAGCCCTCTTCAACGCCTGGCTATTATGGCCTTGTCTCCGATTATGGTCATTGTTATGTTGCCAGATAATATCTGGATAGACTCTTTTGCCCATATGCCCTATGTTATAGGTCTTTTAGGAGGTATATTGTTTATTGTGGCCATTATTAATGGTGTTAATTTTACGGATGGCCAAAATGGTTTAGCTTCCGGTACGGTCCTGATCAGTTTTTTGGCGATGCTTGTATTGGCCATAGAGCGTGCGGATAGCTCCTTAACTTATATGTGCCTGGTGGTATGCGCTGCGATTATTTCCTTCCTGATCTTTAATTATCCTGCAGGAAAAATATTTCTGGGAGACGGCGGCGCTTATCTGCTTGGATTTCTGCTGGCCTCCCTTTCCCTGGTAATGATTCATGAATACGGGCAATATTTTTCGCCCCTACTCCTGCTGATCATCGTCATCTATCCCCTTTGGGAAGTCATCTTTTCTACGTTTCGAAAAATATTGCTGGATCATATTTCACCGCTCCGTTCCGATGATTTTCATTTGCATCAGTTATTATTCAGAAATAGAGCCGCCGGAGGGAAGGGACATCGTCCTGCTTTGTTTATTCTTCCTGTTCAATTGGTGATCACGGCTGTAGCCTTATGGTTTTCTGATAATACATTGATTCTGACTCTACTTATATTTTCCTACCTTAGCATTTATTGTTTTGTTTATTTTTATGAACGCAATTACGATAGGGTGCAGCAAAAATCAAATTTATCCTGATGCAATGGTTTCAAAAGCCATTGAAAATAATATGGAAACGAAAAATTGCTTATGTTATTCCCTAATAAAGTTAGCGATCCTGAAAGAGTAGAGCCTCTTACGGGAGGAGGCTGACCTTAAAAAATGGAATAAGAACCTGGCTATGCCAGCAGAAACCAAAGAAATAAATATTCGCGGATGAAAATTATAGTTGTTGGAACCGGTTACGTTGGATTGGTCACCGGTGCTTGTTTGAGTGATGTAGGCATAGAAGTAGTATGCATAGACATTGACCAGGTGAAAATAGAAAAGTTGAATAACGGAATTATTCCCATTTATGAACCTGGGCTGGAAGAAATAGTGCACCGGAATGCACAAAAAGGAAGATTGCGTTTTGATACCCGTTTGGACGGACATATGGATGATGTGGACGCTATTTTCATTGCCGTTGGTACACCACAGGGGCCCGATGGACATGCAGACCTTAGTTATGTCATGGACGTTGCGTCAGATATTGGTTTACATTTGAAAGATTATGCGGTCGTCGTCACCAAAAGCACAGTGCCTGTGGGTACTTCGTTGAAAGTTAAAAAGGCGGTGACAGAGGCTATGCTGCAGAAGGGAGATCCTGTTTTGTTTGACGTAGCTTCCAACCCTGAGTTTCTTAAAGAAGGGGCTGCAATTCATGATTTCATGAGCCCGGACCGTATTGTGGTAGGTGTGGACAGCGATAAGGCCAGTAAGGTAATGGAACAATTGTACAAACCTTTTTTACTCAATGGTTTCCGAATTATATTTATGGATATTCCTTCGGCAGAAATGACTAAATATGCAGCCAATGCCATGTTGGCTACCCGTATCAGTTTCATGAATGATATGGCTAATCTTTGTGAGCGGGTGGGAGCGGATATTAACCAGGTGCGCACCGGTATAGGATCAGATCCCCGGATAGGAAAGAAATTTCTGTATGCAGGGATCGGCTATGGGGGGGCTTGTTTTCCGAAAGATGTTAAAGCGCTGATGCGGACTGGCCAGGATTATGGCTATAGCTTAGCCTTATTGGAAGCTGTGGAGGCTATTAACAATCGTCAGAAACTGGTTTTATTTGATAAACTTAAAGCAGTGTTAGGTCCTGACCTAAGGGGCAAGCGTATTGCGATCTGGGGATTATCGTTTAAGCCCCAAACAGATGATATGCGGGAAGCGCCTTCTGTAATCATTATTGATGCATTGGTACAAGCAGGAGCATGGGTACAGGCCTATGATCCTATTGCCGTAGCAGAAGCTCAACGGGTTATTCCTCATGCTATAGTTTATGCCGGGGATGAATATAAAGCTCTGGAAGGTGCTGACGCTTTATTGCTGTTAACAGAATGGAGAGAATTCCGTTTACCGGACTGGCATAAAGTAAAGCAATTAATGCAGGGTCATCTTATACTGGATGGAAGAAATATTTATGCAGCTACGGAATTGGAAGAATGGGGGTTTGAATACCATTGCATTGGAGTAAGCAAGCAGGCTTAAGCCATTAATATATCTTTACATCGAAATTGAATTTATAAAATAATATTACTTTTGCTGCGTTTGATTATTCGAGAATGCTGCTTCTATTTATTTCTGTTCATTCCATTATATTCCTATAAATGAATTTGTTAAGCAAAGCTGGTCTTAATTTTTTATTGTTGTTTAGTACAATTGTCCTGTGTGTTTTTTCTGCCTCAGCTCAAAATAAATCCAAATATGATGATTATGATCCGAAAGTGGAACTGCCGGATCTTTCGAAAATTGTTGTGGATAGCCTTACAGATGGCCAGGTAGAAGATATACTAACGGAATTGATCAATAGAGGCAAGAGGATAGATGAGTTGGATAAAGTGATGGCAGATCAGGGTATGCCGCAAAAGGAAATTACCAAACTCAAAGAAAGGATTGAAAAATTGAGTGGCAACAAAACGATTACCCCTAAAAAAGATACAGATAAAGATAAAGACAAGGATAAGGACAAGAAAAAAGATGACCAGGCTAAAAAAGATGAAGAAGACGATGAGGATAAGGAGCCCAAATTGAAGCCGGGAGAGTTACCCGTATTTGGTGCAGAGTACTTTACGAACAAACAATCGGGTTTTGCTCCTAATTATAACCGGCCTACTCCCCTTAATTATGTTCTGGGCCCTAATGATGAGTTGATCATCAATGTATATGGAAGCTCCCTGGTCAATTGGAACCTGGACGTAACGCCCGAGGGGTATATCTTGTTGCCGGGTATGGGTAAAGTATATGTAGGGGGTAAAACTATTGAAAGCGCCACCCAGATGTTAAAAGCCAAGTTGCAGGCTAATAATTATGATATTGGAAAAGGAACAGATCTCTCTATCAGCCTAGCCAGCGTACGCAGTATCCGGGGAAATGTGAATGGAGAAGTAAAGCGGCCCGGCCCGCAAACAGTTTCTTCCCTGTCTACGCTCCTTAATGCACTCTATGCTGCCGGCGGGCCTAATAACATTGGTACCTTAAGGTCTATTGAGCTGTACAGGAATAATACACTTTACCAACGCCTGGATCTTTATGACTATATCTTAAGAGGAGATAAGAGTAATGATGTGCTGCTCCAGGATGACGATATTATCGTAGTGCCTCCTTATCGTGTACGAGTGGGGCTCAAAGGCGAGGTCAAACGGCCTGCCTATTATGAAGTGATGCCGGGAGAAGCCTTTAAGGATATCCTCATGTTTTCGGGTGGTTTTACAGAGAAGGCTTATACAGCACAGGTAAAAGCTATTCAGCTCACAGACAAAGAGCGAAGGGTAAGGGATATTAATGCCTCAGAATTTGATAATTTTTACCCCCTGAAAGGAGATATGTATATCGTTAATCCTATTTTGAACCGGTTTGAAAACCGGATCACGCTGGAAGGAGCTGTTTTCAGACCGGGACAGTATGCCCTGGAGTCAGGCCTGACTTTAACGGAGTTACTTCGCAGGGCGGATGGGGTTAAGGAAGATGCCTTTATGGAAAGGGGATATATAACCAGGTTGAAAGAAGATAACACGACCGAAATTGTCTCCTTCCCCGTAAAGGCTACGCTGGATGGAACAGCGCCGCCTATTATTTTACAAAGGGAGGATGTCGTGAGCATATTTTCCATCTTTGATTTAAGAGAGAATTATAATGTGATCATCAGGGGCGCCGTCAGAAATGGCGGAGATTTTCCCTATTCGGAAGGAATGAATGTAGAAGACCTGATCATTATGGCAGGCGGGTTATCCGATGATGCCAATATCCAGCGGGTAACCGTGGCAAGAAGGGTCATTAATAGTGACCGCCGGTCTAAGGATTCCAAACTCGCCGATATTTTTGAATTTGATATTGACAAAGATCTGACACTCGCTTCCTCAAAGCATAAGCTGGAGCCCTATGATGTGGTGACCATCTACCGGTTGCCCGGTTATGTGAAGCCCCGTTCTGTAACCATAGAAGGAGAGGTTATGTTTCCCGGTCTTTATACCATTCAGAATAAGAATGAACGGATCTCAGACCTGATCAAAAGAGCAGGAGGTTTTACGGCGGATGCTTATCTTAAAGGCGCCTCTCTTAAGCGTTCCGATAGCCTGGAAACCGCCACGGATATTGAAAAGGATGCTTTAAAATTAAAGCAGTTTGAACGAGGGCAGGAGCGGATAACCAAGGATGAAAATGACCTTGACTTGGAGGATGAAGTGGTAAGGAACCTGTTCGTAGGTATTGACCTGGAAAGCATCTGGAAAAAACCACGTAGTTATAAAGACCTGATACTGGAAGATCATGATGTGCTGAACATACCGAGGTTAATGCAAACGGTAAAAGTGAGTGGGGAAGTCCTGTCTCCGGTAACTTCAGTGTATAGCCGAAAAGCCGGATTGTTACATTATGTCCTGTATAGTGGTGGTTTTACTGAAGATGCCTTAAGGAGAAAGAGTTATGTGGTGTATGCCAATGGTATGATCAAAGGGACCAAAAATTTCATTGTCTTTAAGGACTACCCTAATGTAGAGCCCGGATCTGAAATATTCATTCCTAAGAAAAAGCTTAGAAAGGACCGGAATAGCGCCGCCGTAGCTCAAACCTGGGTAGGACTTACTGCTAGTTTGGCCTCTGTAGCTGCTGTTGTTTTTGCAATCATCAATCAAAGATAGTCAATACCTATAGCTATCCCGGTAGATCATAAATTTTAAGCGTAGGAAATGGACCAAAAGCGAATAGCTGTAATAGGATTGGGGTATGTCGGGCTTCCTTTAGCTATTGAATTCTCCGGGAAATACAAGGTTATCGGCTTTGATCATGATGGCCAAAGAATAGATGAGCTCCTTCGTTTTCACGACCCTACAGGCTATATTGATCCGGGCATACTGGATCAAACCCTTAGCGCTAAGGGCAACCTGAAATTAACTTCAGATCTGAAGTTGCTGGATGCCTGTACTATTTATATTGTCACCGTACCTACTCCAATCGACAGAGACAACAGACCGGATTTGTCTTTTTTATTGAAGGCAACGGAAATGGTGGCGTCCGTTTTGAAAAAAGGGGATCTCGTCATCTATGAATCTACCGTTTATCCCGGATGTACAGAAGAGGATTGTGTACCTGTATTGGAAAGGGTATCAGACTTAACATTCAATAAAGATTTCTTTTGTGGTTATTCCCCCGAGCGCATCAATGTCGGAGATTTGGAGCATTCGCTTACAGGCATTGTTAAAGTAACCTCCGGTTCCACTCCGGCGATTGCTGAGTTCGTGGACCGACTTTATGGGTCCATAATTAAAGCGGGCACCTATAAAGCAAGCTCTATCAGGGTAGCTGAAGCGTCAAAAGCAATTGAAAATGCACAGCGGGACCTGAATATTTCCTTTATCAATGAGTTGGCTTTAATTTTTGATAAAATGGGTATTGATACTCAAGATGTTTTGGAAGCTGCAGGAACAAAGTGGAATTTTATCAAATATACGCCGGGTCTGGTGGGTGGGCACTGCATAGGGGTAGATCCCTATTACCTGACCTATAAAGCCCAGCAATTGAACTATGAACCCCAGGTGATCTTATCCGGACGCAGGGTGAATGAGGATATGGGCCGGTTTATTGCCCATAAGGTCCTGGGGCTTATTGCTCAGAAGGGAAAAGCTTCTCGTCCTGTTTCCATATTGATATTAGGTATTACTTTTAAAGAAAATTGTACCGATATCCGGAATTCCGGCGTCATAAAACTTTACAATAGTTTTGTGCAGGCCGGTTGCCAGGTTGATGTTTACGACCCCCATGCGGATCCTCAAAAGGTGGCAACAGAATATTCTTTAACTTTGGCAGCCCGAATTGACTATGAGCAAGCTTATGATGCCATCCTGCTTGCCGTAGCACATAAGGAGTTCAGGGAGGTAGATTTTGAGGCATTCTGGCATAAGGGCACTATCATTTACGATATTAAAGGATTTATTGACCGTAAGTGGGTCCATGCAAGATTATAAACCGGGAAACCCGCATTTTTTATGAAGGATCAAAAGAAAATAATTGTTACAGGGGGCGCCGGGTTTATAGGCTCTCATGTTGTCCGTCGTTTTGTGAACCAATATCCTGGTTACTGTATTATCAACCTGGACAAATTGACTTATGCGGGTAACCTGGCTAACCTTCGTGATATAGAAGGAAAAGATAATTACACCTTTATAAAAGGTGATATTGTCGATCGTGGTTTTATAGATGAATTATTTGAAAGGGAATTACCGGACGCGGTGATTCATTTAGCTGCAGAGTCTCATGTGGATCGCTCCATTAGCGATCCGGCAGCTTTTGTCCTGACTAATGTAGTAGGAACAGCGAATTTATTAAATGCCGCCCGCAAGTATTGGAAAGGTACGTATGATGCTCATCGATTTTACCATGTATCTACTGATGAAGTATATGGAGCCTTGGGAGCAACCGGCATGTTTACGGAAGATACAAAATATGATCCGCATAGTCCTTACTCCGCTTCTAAAGCCAGTTCGGATCATTTTGTAAGAGCCTATCATGATACCTATGGTATGAATACCGTCATTTCTAACTGTTCCAATAACTATGGGTCTCATCATTTTCCAGAAAAACTCATCCCGCTGGCTATTCATAATATTAAGCATCATAAAGCCGTTCCCGTGTATGGAAAGGGGGAAAATGTCCGGGATTGGTTGTGGGTAGAAGATCATGCAAGGGCCATAGACCTTATTTTTCATAAAGCGGCAGCAGGAACTACTTATAATATCGGAGGACATAACGAATGGACAAATATTAAGTTGATTCAACTGCTTTGCAGCATTATGGACAAAAAATTGGGGCGGTCACCGGGTGAATCTGCCCGCTTGATCACTTTTGTAAAAGATCGTGCAGGCCATGATCTGCGCTATGCCATTGATTCTTCTAAATTACAACAGGAATTAGGCTGGGTGCCCAGCTTACAATTTGAAGAGGGATTAGAAAAAACGGTGGATTGGTACCTGGAAAACGAAACCTGGCTGGAGGAAGTAACCAGTGGCGCTTACCAGGAATATTATTCCCGGCAATATTCCTCCTGATTGAGGAATCTCATTTATACCGCATGAGTAAATAGAGAAAGGAAACAAAACCAATGTATTTCATGAAAGTAGAAGAAACTAAACTGAAAGGCTGTTTTATTCTGGAACCCCGGATTTTTGGGGATGAACGCGGTTATTTCTTTGAAAGTTACAATGAACAAACGTTTGAGCAATGTACGGGTCAGAATGGGAGATTTGTACAGGACAATCAATCTTCCTCGTCCTATGGGGTCATTCGTGGATTACATTTTCAAAAGGGGATACATGCGCAGGCCAAGCTTGTCAGGGTATTAGAAGGCTGTGTATTGGATGTGGCCGTAGATTTAAGAGAAGGTTCCGGCACTTATGGTCAATGGGTTGCGGTAGAACTTACGGGAGCTAACCATAAGCAATTGTATATACCCAGGGGCTTTGCGCACGGGTTTTCCGTACTGAGCGAAAGAGCGGTTTTTGCTTATAAGTGTGATAATTTTTACAATAAAGAAACTGAAGGGGGGATAAGGTATGATGACCCTTTCCTCAATATTGATTGGAGGGTACCTGTAGAGCAAGCTATTTTATCGGAAAAGGATCTTGAACTACCTTATATTAAAGGTAAATAACTAAAATGATGCAAAATAATTCTGAAAACGCCATTCACCACCAACACATTAAATTGATATGAAAGGCATTGTATTAGCCGGTGGTTCCGGTACCCGGTTATACCCTATTACCCGGGCTATCAGCAAACAGTTGATGCCAATTTATGATAAACCCATGATTTATTACCCGCTATCTGTATTAATGATGGCAGGTATCCGGGAGATATTAATTATCACTACACCCGAAGATCAGGTGGGATTTATGCGCTTGTTGGGGGATGGCGCCCAATGGGGCTGCCGGTTCGACTATGTGATCCAGGAGGTGCCTAATGGTTTAGCACAGGCTTTTGTCCTAGGAGCTGATTTTATCGGGAGCGATAGTGTGGCTTTGGTGTTGGGGGACAATATCTTTCATGGCAGTGGATTGGCTAAATTGCTCCAGGAAAATAAAGAACCGGATGGCGGCGTTATTTATGCTTACCAGGTCAGTGATCCTGAAAGGTATGGCGTGGTACAGTTTGATGAATACCATAACGCTATATCCATTGAAGAAAAACCGGCACAGCCCAAGTCGGACTATGCAGTGCCCGGCCTCTACTTTTATGATAACTCGGTAGTGGATATAGCCAGGAATATTGCTCCTTCTGCCAGAGGAGAGTATGAAATAACGGATGTGAACCGGATCTACCTGGAAAAAGGGAAATTAAAGGTAGGGGTATTGGGTCGTGGTACGGCCTGGTTGGATACAGGTACCCATGATTCCCTGATGGAGGCCAGCCAGTTTGTGCAGATCATAGAACATCGGCAGGGCCTTAAAATCGGTTGCCTGGAAGAGATCGCTTATAGAATGGGTTTTATCAATAAAGAAGCATTGATCCAACTGGCAGAACCCCTGAGAAAAAGTGGTTATGGGGAATATTTATTGAAGTTAATTAAATAAAAGTAAAGCTATGGTCATCGACCCGACTCCCCCTGCGCTAATGAAGGAGGATACCTCACTGAAGGAATTAATAGTACAGATCAGGATATACTTTCGTTTTCTTTTAAAGAAATGGAAGATCATCTTGTTATGTACTATCCTGGGGGGGATATTGGGTTTTGTTTATAGTAGCACCAGGCAGGATGATTATCTTGCAGAATGCACCTTTGTGTTGGATGAAAATAATTCAGGACCATCGGCAATGGGCGGCTTGGCGGCATTTGGATTAGGGGGTAGTAAATCGGCGGGCTTGTTTAGCGGCGTCGATAATATTATCTGGCTGTATTCCAGCAGGACAATGCTTCAAAATGCTTTGTTAAGTGAGGTAGTGGTCAAAGGGGAACCCAAATTGTTGGTCAACTGGTTCCTGGAAGAAACTGATTTGCGGGAAAGGTATAAAAAATACCCTTCAATTTATGCAGCCACGTTTAATGCGCAATCAAAAAACGAGGACCTGACGGTAAGCCAGAATGCGCTTTTGAATGGTTGCATTACCCTGATCCGGCAAAAATACCTGAAGGCTGCGGAGGTTAAATTAACCAGTAGCATTGTTTCTGTTTCCTTTAAATCATCTGATGAACTGTTTGCCAAAATGTTTACGGATAAACTGGTTCAGACGGTTAATGATTATTATATTCAAACAAAGACCCAGAAACTGAATAATGAAATTGCTGCCTTATCCGGTAAAGCCGACACCGTAAGAATGCAAATCAATGAATCTATGTCCCGGACAGCCAGATCCATAGATGCCATTCCTTTTATTAATCCCAGCCATCAGGCATTAAGAGTGGCGAGCCAGAGACAACAGGTTGATGTACAGGCAAATATTGCTATTTATACCGAAGTAGTTAAGAATGTGGAGGCTACTAAAATGACATTGGCTAAAGAGGTTCCTTTATTGCAGGTAGTCGACCAACCGGTATTGCCTTTGCCTAACCAAAGACTACCCATCGAATATGGTATTGTTATTGGTATTGCCCTTGGGATGATCTTGATTAGTATTATGTTGATAGGCTATAAAGCGGTTACTACATTGTTTTTTCAAAAAGAGCCATAAATTTATAGAAACTTCCTTTATTTAATTCTGGTAAAAATAAAGTCAGATCACAAAATGGTAAGCTAACCTCTTATCCTGCTAGTATATTATTCATGAAACTAAGACTTAAGGAGCACTTTATCGGGTATTTTAATTTTTATTATAATGTTCTTGGCCTCAAGCTTGTGCTTTACCTGTTTTTAAACATTTTAGTAGCATTATTAGATGGATTGGGCTTAGCCATGCTTATTCCTCTATTGCAATATTCTACCCAGGATGCCGGATCTGCGGGCGGTGGTTATAACATTATTTTTTTTGAACAGGTTATGTCCTACCTGGGGCTGACTATCAATTTGCAGACCATTTTGTTTTTCCTTATTTTGGTATTTGTGGTCAAAGGAATCATCAAATATGCGCAAATGCTTTACCAGGCCTATATTAAATTTCTCTTTGTAAAGAAGGTGCGTCATGCCCTGGTAGATAATTTGGAAGATATCTCTTATATAGGTTTTATGAAGTTTGATGCGGGTAAGTTGCAAAATACCCTGATTGCGGAAGTTCAGAAGTTATTTCATTCCATGAACTTTTATTTTAATTCTATCCAGCAAGGAGTTATGCTGGTTACTTTTATTGCCCTTGCTTTTTATTCTAACCTTCAATTTGCTTTTTGGGTGACTATTGGCGTAGGGATTTTTGGTTTTATTTACCGCAGAATTTATAAGGCCACGAAAGCATTGTCTATAGAGGTTTCTTTAAAGGGAGATGATTTCAATTCTTATTTACTACAGGCGGTGCATAATTTTAAATACCTGAAGGCAACTCATTACTTTGCAAAATATGCTCAAAAACTAAGAACAGTGATCAATAAAACAGAGCAGTTGACCTTAAAAATGGGTAATTACCAGGCTATTTTAGATAGTATCCGGGAGCCTTTGGTGATCCTGATCGTATCAGGTGTCATCCTTATCCAGGTCAACTGGTTGAATAATGATTTTTCTTCCATATTGCTTACCTTATTGCTGTTTTACAGGGCGCTATCCTATTTAATGAATTTTCAGAGCAGTTGGCAGTTATTTGTACAAACTGTGGGTGGAATGACAGTAGTTGCAGATCTGTTTGAAAAATTACAATTGGAAAAAGAGCAAAATAGCGGCCGGCAGATACCCAACTCATTTAACATGATTACATTAAAAGATATGGACTTCTGGTATGGTGAAAAGAAAGTATTGGATCATATCAATTTATCCATTGCCAGAAATACATCTGTAGCTTTTGTGGGCGAAAGCGGTTCCGGTAAGACAACTCTGGTTAATGTTATAGCTACTTTACTCCAGCCTCATTCCGGAGAATTTTTATTGGACGATCGATCTATCGAGCAGTTTGACAAAACTCAATATCGCTTGAAGATCGGTTATATTTCCCAGGATCCGGTTATTTTCAATGATTCTATATTTAATAACATCACATTTTGGGATGAACCTTCAGAAGAAAACTTACAGCGATTTTGGGAAGTAATAGAGTTAGCTTCTTTAACTTCATTTATACAAAACATGGATAACAATATAAACAGTATTTTGGGCGATCATGGTGTACGTATATCCGGAGGACAAAAACAACGCATATCTATAGCCAGAGAGTTATATAAAAAGGTGGACATCCTGATACTGGACGAAGCCACCTCAGCCCTTGATTCCGTATCCGAAACC
>CAZFKK010000017.1:0-6865 GCA_964519735.1 uncultured Taibaiella sp. | reverse complement strand
CTGAAACAGAAAAAGTGATCAAAGAAAATATCGATAATCTTAAGGGGTTGTACACCGTATTGATCATTGCGCATCGATTATCCACTATCAAAAATGTCGATAAGGTGTATTTATTAGATAAAGGTAAAATTGTAGGCGATGGTAAATTCAATGAATTATTAATAGAATCTGATAAATTCAAAAGGATGGTTGCGTTACAGGAATTATCCTGATAAGATCCTTTCATGATTCAAAGTCAACTATTCATTATTTTTAATAAAATTATTCATTATTTAATTAGCTAAAATCTAAGCATAATTGGTAAGTTCCTCATAAATGGATTTTCTAAAAAGTTTCTCACTATAAAAAAGATTTGATGATTCCCATTACAAAACCTTTTCTGCCTCCTATATCGGAATACAATCGTTTGCTTGAAGGGATCTGGACCCGGCAATGGTTGACTAACATGGGACCCTTGGTATCAGATTTAGAAATGAAACTGAAGGAGAGATTAAATGTTGACCATCTGTTGTATGTTACCAATGGAACTGTGGCTTTACAAATGGCTATAAAAGTATTGGAATTAGAAGGTGAAATCATAACAACCCCTTTTTCTTTCGTAGCTACTACCAGTACCATTGTTTGGGAAAACTGTACACCTATATTCGTTGATATTCACCCTAAAATGTTGACTATTGATCCCGATAAAATTGAAGAAGCAATCACAGACAAAACAGTAGCCATCCTGGCTACCCATGTGTATGGAAACCCCTGTGATGTTAAGAAGATCGAATACATTGCTCAGAAATATAATTTAAAAGTAATCTATGATGGTGCCCATGCTTTTGGGGTAACTATAAGTGGAAAGTCCATTTTTGAGTATGGAGATATAAGCACCTGCAGTTTGCATGCCACTAAACTCTACCATAGTACAGAGGGTGGTTTACTCATTACAAAGGATCCGGAATTACTTAAAAAAATGGCATATATGCGCAATTTTGGTATTGATGGGCCTGAGGCTTTTAGCGGGTTGGGAATTAATGGAAAAAACTCTGAGTTCCACGCGGCAATGGGTTTAGTAAACCTGCGCTATCTAAATGCTATTCTTGAAAAAAGAAAAATTTTAACGGAACGCTATATTAATAAGCTAAAAGGGTTGAAGTTTTACTTACCCGAATGGAATAAAAATGCAACTAAGAATTATGCGTATTTCCCCATTGTGCTTGAATCTGAAGCCTTGTTACTTGCTATAAAAAAGTTTTTAGAAGCGCATGAGATTTATACCAGACGTTATTTTTATCCCTCGCTAGCCCATACCCTCCCTTATATAAATCATCAGGATATGCCTGTAACTGATAGCATTGCCAATAGAGTATTATGTTTACCTCTCTATTATGAATTGACGGAAGAAGAAGTAGATATGATAAGTAGATTAATGTTAAGAGTGCAAAATAACAACATATGCTAATTATTGGGGCCAAGGGTTTTGCAAAAGAAATACTTCAAGTATTGATCATAAATAATTATCCCGATCCTATTGTTTTTTATGATGATCTCTCTTTGGGTTTGAGTAGTATAATTTATGGAAAATATCAGGTTTTAAAATCATTAACTGAAGCAAGCGAATTTTTTAATGAAAACAGCAATAAGTTCACTTTAGGACTGGGTAATCCTGAATTAAGATTTAATTTATACCAGAAATTTTTAAGCATTGGAGGTGGATTTACTTCAACGATAAGCTCCCAGGCAAATATTGGTACTATTGACGTAAACATAGGATCTGGTTGTAATTTTTTGTCAGGAACACAGGTATCTAATGGCGTTAATATTGGGATGGGAACAATGGCCTATTATAATGTCGTTATCACCCATGATTGTACGGTAGGTAAATTTGTTGAATTGTCTCCGGGAGCGACATTATTAGGAAATGTACATGTCGGTGATTTTACGCATATTGGCGCCAATGCGACTATACTTCCTAATTTAACAATCGGAAAAAATTGTAGGATTGGAGCGGGTGCCGTTGTAACAAAAAATGTAAAAGATCATGAGGTAGTTGTTGGTATACCTGCAAAAAGATTGGATAAATGAATGATAATTCAATACCTCTGGTATCGGTAATCATGATTACTTACAATCATGAAAATTTTATTAGCGCTGCAGTCAACAGTATTTTGAATCAGAAGTGTAATTTTAAATTTGAACTAATTATTGCTAATGATAGTTCTCCTGATAATACCGATCTGATTGTAAGAGAGTTAATGCGGCAAACTAGCTCGATAATATATTTTAAGCACGATAAGAATTTAGGTATGATGCCTAACTTCATTTTTGCACTTAAAAAAGCAAGAGGAAAATATATTGCCATCTGTGAAGGAGATGACTATTGGACAGATTCCTTAAAGTTACAAAAGCAGGTTTCGTTTCTCGAGGCAAATCCTGACTACAATATGACAGTAGGGAGATATCAGCTTTATTATCAAAACTCAGGTAAATTCAGGAATAATAACGAACTTTTTGATATAGCTAAGCCCTTGACCTTGAAAAATTATATTGCATTTAATTTTGGTCATACATCAACTTTCTTGTTCAGAAATAGTCAGGAATATCCCCAATGGCTTCATTCTGTTTTTGCAGGCGATCAGTCTCTTTTTATCATCAATGCGAAGGATAAAAAGATAAAATATTTTTCCGATTTTTTCTCTGTATATAGAATAAATGATGGAGGTGCAACCAGCTCCGTAAAAGCAGCGCAATCCTTTAAAAACACTAAAAGCTTTCTCGGCTTTATTAATGAATACACAGGGGGGAAGTATAATTTATTGATTAATAACCGATTGATATTGAATAGATTTTATTACCATTTTGAATTAACTAATAATAAATTAAAACGAAATGCGATTCGTGTGCCTATAATGGTGCTAAGGTGGTGGGGTATTCATATTTTAACCAGGTTTGTGAAAGATTAATTACAGTTTTCAATTACACAAACTGAAAATAAAACAGGTTTGATTTTAAGCTTTTTTTATTTCTTTTAATAATGGCAAAATAAATATATAGAACTATTGCATAATATATGTTACATTTTATAGACCATACATCTGTGGGAGATCATCATATGGTTTTTAATGCAGCAATCATCAGCATTTTACTAAAAATGTATCCCGACCAAAAGCTAATGGCTCATGGTATTTCTTCCAATCAGAAAAGTATTAGGGAGCTTTTGCATGCTGATGAGTTGAAAAAGGTGGTTTTTAATGAAATTATCTACACTGAATCCAAAAATGATTCTTTTCTATATAAAGCTATTAACTATCTCCGAAAAGAGACGAAACGTAAAGAACATTTAAATACTTTGCTTAAGGATTGCAGAAAAGATGATTTTCTATTTCTTTCTACTACAACCTTTATGTGTTTCTATTATTTTAAGAAGCAAAAAAAAGCATATTCAGTACCGACATTAGCAGCACTTCATGGCGATGTTATTTTCTTGGATAACCCTAAAGACTGGATTGGCCAATTGAACCTGTTTATTAATAAAAAAATATTCAAGCTTAAAATTCCTGATTTTAAGTATTTGGTTTTAAATAAAATAGCGAAGCCCAATTTAGTCGAAAGTGGATTTTTTGAAAATGAAGAAATTCTAGAGATTCATCACCCCTTTCTTTTTTTGAATACCCCAACTCCTAAGCAAGATAGCTGCCCTGCCCGCTCCCCTATCATGATCGGGCATATAGGAAGTATGGAGATAAAAAGAAAG
Organism: uncultured Taibaiella sp.; assembly: GCA_964519735.1. GTDB lineage: Bacteria > Bacteroidota > Bacteroidia > Chitinophagales > Chitinophagaceae > Taibaiella. Next base: position 3,126 of record CAZFKK010000017.1, on the reverse strand, counting down.
GGTTCTCAGCATTTGTATGCGCTTGCGGCTACACTTCAAGAAGAAGTCACGCAACAAAAAATAACGTTTAAAGTAATAGGGTTGCAGACACCTGAACTTATTCCCTATAAAAACCAATGGGTAGAAGAGTTGGTCGGAAACGAGGAGTTGGATAAACCACGGTATCTCTCCAGGAATCAATATGAAAGTGAATTAAAAAATTTGGATTATTGTATCTTTTTTTACCCTACCCATCAATATGTCTTTCGTGCAAGTGGCGCTGTAGTGGACTTTATAAGTCATCTTATCCCAATCATTGCACTAAAACATCCGTTTTTTGATTACCTTTTCCAAATTGCAGGAAATATTGGATTCATTTGTAGTGATCTTGTAGAAATGGAGCTACTTTTAAAAAAGATAGCCAATGGTGATCGCGAAATTTTGAATCAGTACCACCAACAGCAAAGAAACATACAACTTTTGCAGGAAGAGTTTAGTGTAGATGCTATAGCAAAGGATTTAAAAGAACAGATGAGCTCATTTTTTATTAATTATGCGCAGTGAATGAATTCTTCCGGAATGCCAATTTCTTTTCATAACTAATAAAAGGAGAAAACATTATACTCAATTTATTTAAAGTATTTATTAATGATCTCAAGATTAGCAAAACCAGTTAGTCTATCAGGTTCCAAATAGTTGCCCTCTGCCCATTCGTTCCATGATTTAATAAATAAAAATTTATCCTTAGACTTCAGGGTTTCTAGAAAACTAATACTCTTTTTAATATCCTTTTCAAATAATTGGGGAGAAGAACCTTGTAACACCACACCTCTGGAACCACTTCTTGGGGTATTGTCCCAATTGGGCAGGACGATAGGAAATGTATCTACATTGGAATTTATAAACTTAATATTATTTGATAACTTGACATGATCAATAATAATAGGCTTTTTTCCCTTCAAAAATTTTGATTTTGCTTTAACAATGATATTTCTGTTAGCAATCTGTGTACCAAAGGATTTATTAAAGGCATTGGATACTTTTCCATCGTATCCCGACCCTTTATAATCTAAATCATCCTGATTTAAATTTGAAGCCATAAAATACATTCCATTTAGTCCCATTTCTACGGCTATTCTTTTGTAAGTGCTGACTATTTGTTGGGAATCAGGAAAATCAAAGGCATCATAAACCATAAATAAGGGCTTACCGTCAATTTTAATATACCTATGATCATTAAAGATAGGTAGTAGATATTCTAAATGTTTCCTGATATCATCCTCTCCCGGATACTTTTGTTCTATTAGGATTTTGTTACCCACACCATGCCAAATACCGGTCCATGTTTGATTGGCCCAGCATATACAAAAAGGGAAATCGGGTTCCTTTGTTTTTACAACATCCTCTAATATCTTTTCAAGCAACATTTTACCATTACCAAACCAATAATGGTAATAGATAAATCCATGTATCCCATGATTTTTAGCCATTTTTGCTTGCTCATTTCGAATCTCAGCAAGCCTTAAATCGTAAAAGCCCAAATCGGCAGGTAATTTTGGCTGTAAATGATTTTTATATAGTGGTTTTGCTTTAGTCACATTAGTCCATTCTGTAAAGCCCGGGCCCCACCATTCACTATTCTCCTTAATAGGGTGAAATTGAGGCAAATAAAAGGCTAATGGCTTAATATTATCCATCTAATTTATTAATTATTATAATTTGTTGATATTGGAATTAGACGCAAAAGAAAGATAAATTTCTTCTTTTTAAGTAAAATCTTTTAAAATAAAAATCTAAAATTCTGTTGAAAGCATGGGTAAATCTATAAATTGCATCCTGATTTTGGAGTAAAATTGCAAAGAAGGCTATCAAATTGTCTTCGTTCCTTTTATAATTTAATGACGTGCGTCCAATAGATTTATCAATAATTATTACTGTTTTCAACACAGAATTATATATAGAGCGTTGTTTTGAATCTATTATTAAGCATAGCTCAGAGGACGATATTTCAATTGAGGTTATTTTTGTTGATGATGGATCAAAAGATAGGAGTTTGGATATCCTGTTGAAATTGCAAGAGCAGTATCCATTTGTTCAGGTAGCTACTCTCGATAATAGGGGACCTTCAGCAGCCAGGAACACAGGAATGGACTTGGCAAGCGGCGAATATTTTTTATTCATTGATTCTGATGATTGGATAGACTTTGAAATAATAAGAAAGTTATTATTCATTGCTAAGGAAAATAGGATCGACTTGCTTTCCTATCGGTTGAGATTCTTTTATGAAGGTGGGGCAAGCAAAACAATGGCACCCTTTCAGGTTCCCTATGAAATTGTTTTAACAGGACAAAATGCATTATTACACGGTTATCAACCCTCCTCAGCATGTCTATTTTTATACAGAACAAAGCATGTTAAAAATAAGGGTTTAAAGTTTCATCCAGGCATATACCAGGAAGACGTAGAGTTTACTTTCCGTCTCTTTCTGAATTCAGAAAGAGTTTACTTTTCAAAGGAAGTCGCCTACACTTATTATCGGCATGCTGAATCTATGACAATGACACATGAGGTGTCCACAAAACAAAAATATTTAAAGGATGCTATAAAAGTCGCCGCATTAATGAAGAATAGTATTCAGGTTTATCAACCTTTGGATCAACCTGTAATCAATGCCATACAAAAGAACTATAATAGTGTAGTTTGGAATCTTCTTTGGCGATTCCTTATGAGTCCACGAGAGCTTGGTTTTCAATTTAAAAAAGAGTGTATCAAAGACCTGAAAGCTGCAAATCTTTATCCGATTAGAGGGGCACTAAAAACATCTTTTCAAAATAAAATGCGGTATTTCTTTAATTTTTTAGGGCTATATAATCTTAGTTTGAGACTAACTTCTATGGCATTCTATAGAAATAATGCCAGCAAGTCTTAATAATGGCCTTGGATTAGAAGAGGAAAGCATTTTTTGAAAAGCGTAAAAAAAATCTTTAATTTGGACCTCTTATGTGCTGATTTAAAATATCAGTAAAATAAACTAATCGCATTACCCTGCTTTCATGATACCTTATATATTGATCTTTTTATGTGCAGCAGGACTGTTTGCCGGCTATAGGTGGTTTAAGAATGATGTTCCCTATTGGATCTTTCTAG